>NZ_RJUL01000012.1 GCF_003751625.1 Gallaecimonas pentaromativorans | reverse complement strand
TGAAGACGCATAAAAAAATCCGACACCAAGGAGATGTCGGATTTTTCCATCACTAGAGGATCAGTCAAGCGATCGGTCTTAACTGATCAGCATTAAGCCAAGCGGCTGCCTTTTTTCATCGCGGCGCGCTTACATCCGCTCGAGGGTTTTGATGCCCAGCAGATCCAGGCCCTGCTTGAGGGTGCGGGCGGTGAGGTGAGCCAGTTTCAGGCGCGAACCTTTGACGGACTCGTCTTCGCTGGAGAGGATCGGGCAGGCTTCGTAGAAGCCGGAGAAAAGCCCAGCCAGCTCAAAGAGATACAGGCACAGATAGTGCGGCGCACCTTCACGCACCACCGACTCGATGGTTTCTTCGAACTGCACCAGCTTCTGGGCCAGGGCCTTTTCCTGGGGCTCGCCCAGTACCAGCGGCGCGGTGAGGCTTTGCGGCTCAATGCCGGCCTTACGGAAGATGGAGGCCACCCGGGTGTAGGCGTAGAGCATGTAAGGCGCGGTGTTGCCCTCAAAGCTCAGCATGGCGTCGAAGCTGAAGATGTAGTCGGAGCTGCGGTGCTTGGACAAGTCCGCGTATTTCACGGCGCCGATACCCACGGCGTGGGCCACTTCTTTTAGCTCGTCTTCGCTAAAGTCGCCGCCGCGCTCTTTAACCAGCTGATAGGCCTTCTCTTCGGCCTCGTTCAACAGATCGATAAGCTTGACGGTGCCGCCGCTGCGGGTCTTGAAGGGGCGGCCGTCTTCACCGTTCATGGTGCCAAAGCCCATGTGCTCGAGGCTCAGCGCGTCACGCACGAAACCGGCCTTGTGGGCCAGGGTAAAGACCTGCTTGAAGTGCAGGGCCTGGCGCTGGTCCACAAAGTAGAGGGCGCGGTCAGCCTTGAGCACGTTATTGCGATAGCGCATCGCCGCCAGGTCGGTGGTGGCATAGAGGTAACCGCCACCGGCCTTTTGAATGATGATGGGGGTGATGGAGCCGTCTTTGTTCTTGAACTCGTCGAGGAACACGCACTTGGCGCCCTGGTCTTCTACCAAGAGGCCTGTGGCGTCGAGATCGGCCACGACCTGAGCCAGGTCGTCGTTGTAGGCAGACTCGCCCATCACGTCGGCCCGGGTCATGGATACGTTCAGCTTTTCATACACTTCCAGGCAGTGCGCCAGGGAGATGTCGTTGAACTCACGCCACATTTTCAGGCAGGCCTGGTCACCGCCTTGCAGCAGCACCACCAGCTCGCGGGCGCGGTTGGCAAAGGCTTCGTCTTCGTCGAAGCAGCCCTTGGCGGCACGGTAGAAGACTTCGAGGTCTGACAGACCCATCTCGGCCTGGCTCTTGCCTTCGGCCTTTTGTTTCTCAAGGTAGGCCAGCAGCATGCCGAACTGGGTACCCCAGTCGCCTACGTGGTTCTGGCGCACCACCTTGTGGCCCAAAAACTCCAGGGTACGGGCCACGGCGTCACCGATGATGGTGGAGCGCAGGTGGCCAACGTGCATTTCCTTGGCAAGGTTGGGGCTGGAGTAGTCCACCACCACGGTTTGGCTGGCCGGTTTGGTGACGGCGAGATCGGCATCTGCCACGGCTTTTTCGGCCTGCTCGGCCAGCCATTGGGGCTTTAAGAAGATGTTGATAAAGCCAGGGCCGGCGATTTCCAGCTTGTCGGCAATATCAGCCAAATCCAGGTTATCCAGCAGCTTTTGCGCGAATTCGCGGGGGTTTTGGCCCATTCGCTTGGCAGCGCCCATGACACCGTTGGCCTGATAATCGCCGAACTCCGGCCTGGCCGATTGGCGCACCGCCGCTGGGGTCCCAACTGGCGCACCCGCGGCCACCATGGCAGCCCCAACCTTGTCATTAAGCAGCGCTTGAATGTTCACAACACCATCCCGTCGAAAAAGAAATTGAGCAAAGGGTCAGCATTCTACCCCAGACGCCGCCCCTTGGCACCACGCCAGGGGGTCTGGCACCTGGTATTGGTAGCCGAGGCTCTGGGCGGTCCAATCGCCAAGCACTCGCTTGCCGCCCTGCTGGTCGGCAAAGTGCGGCGACGCCAGCCCAAGCAGCTTGGCCGCTTCGGTGTAGAAATGGTCGCGCCGGTAGGCCACCGGCGCCACGCCGTGGAAGATTTCCCCCACGCGCTGCTGGTTAAGAATGGCCAGACACAGGCCCACGGCGTCGCTCTGGTGAATAAGATTGACCGGGGCCGCGCCCCGGGGCAGCTCACTTTTACCGGCCAGGAAGCGGCCAGGATAACGCCCAGGGCCAAAGAGGCCAGCCATGCGGATAACGCTGCTCTGGTAGCGGCTGTCTTGCAGCAAAGCCTGCTCTGCCTGGGCCAGGGGCGAGTGTGGGTCGGCCGGGGTTTGCTCATCCACTTCGGCTTCTACATCGGCCAGGGCGCCAGTGGAAGATACCAGCAGTATTTGCCGCACTTTGGTGCCTGCTAGGCCGTCGCGCAACCGCGCCAACATGTCGAGGTATTGCTCCCCTTTGCCGCGGCGAATGCCGGGGGGAAAGGCCAAAACCAGCCGCGAAAAACCGGCAAGGGGGGTGAGGTTGGCGTCATCAGCCGCGAGGTCGAGTGCCACACAAGGCAGCCCGGCGGCTTTCAGTTCGTCGCATCCTACGGCGCTCCGGCGCGTGGTCAAAATCGACCCACCTTGAGCCAAAAGCCTTGCAGCCAGCGGCTTTCCCAGCCACCCGGCACCGATAATTGCTGTTGAAATTTCAGGCATTTTAGGCACAACCATAAATTTAATCTATCCAACTGCCTAAGTGATGTTGTAGAGTGAACGGGTGTTCAGCGGATGCCCTTTTGCAAGCGGGGTCATTGCGGCGGTTCACAGCTGTGCAGACGACGTCCCGGCTGCGCAGTTCCTTATCAGGTCCGCTAGTTACCGGCTTCGGTTGGTAACGTTGTTTTCGGACTGGCCCGACGACAATAGAAACAGGCAGAATCCCCTCTTCCCTCCTCTAGCCGTTGTCGTCGGGTTTATTTTCACCCTCTTCTACCGTCTTTTTCAGACTGGCAAGGCCCTTCTCGAAATCCTTACCCAGCACGCTGTCCATCATCAGCCCAAAATAGCGGCCGGCAATGTCGTTGCCAAAGTTGGTACGAAAGCCCCAGGTGACTTCGCTTTGCTTGCCGTCTTTGCGGATCCGAAAGTAGCTATCAGCCTGGCCCTGGGGGCCAAAATCGAGTTTGAAGGCCACGTAACCGGGCGCGTTGGACTCAACCAGAGTCATGGAGCCTTTACCGACACTGGGGTTGTCGGACTGCCAACTGAGCTGCTGCCCCGGTTGACCGGGCTTGCCAGCCAGTACATAGCGGGTGGCCGGATCGATACCGAACCAGGGTGACCAATGGTTGAAATGTTTAAGGTCCACCACCTCGGCATAGACCTGCTGAGGCGGCGCGATGATGGTGACGGTGCGCTCCACCTGCACGTCTCGCGGCAGGAACAGGCCGACAATCAGCAATATCACCACCAACAGCACCAGTGCTGTCACCACTCTTTTCAACCAGACCATGGTTGCTCCCGAATATCCAGATTGCCTTAAGAGTGGCGCCCAATGGCCATAAGTCAATGATGATGGTGAGGTTTTATCTCCAACCCCTTGGGCCAGAGCTCGGCCACAAAGCCCCTGGCACCTCGCCTCAGTAGCGCGGTGGAAAACACCGCAATCAGCACCAGCGCGCACAGTACCCGCCAGGGGCTGTCTAGCTGCTCGGCACTGAGTTCTGGCAAAGAGCTGGCGCCAATGCCGAGCCACTGGCTGATCACCAGTGCCAGCACCGCAGCGATAGCCACCACCGCCAGGCCATACGCCAGGGCGAATTGGCGCGAATGCTGCGCCGCCAGATACCGCAGCAAGCCCAGGTTCAAGGCCGGCCCCACCAGCAACAAGGCAAGGGCGGCGCCCCAATCGAGGCCAAAGGCCAGCAACACCGCCACCACCGGCGTCAAACCGGTGGCACAAAGATGCAAGGGAAAGGCCAGCGCCAACACCAGCAGCAGCTGCAACACCGGCTGCGCCGCCAAGGTGGCCCACAGCGGATGGGGGGCCAGGGTGGAAGCCACCACTAGGCCGGTGATCACCCACGGCGCGGTGTGGTCTATCAGGTGGCCGTAACCCATTTCAAAAGCTGAGCGCAGCGGCGCTTCGGCGTCATGCTGGTAGCAGCTGCGCCCCGGCACCTGGGGCAAAAACCGCACCAGCAAGCCAGCGCACACCAAGGCCAACACCAATACCGCCAAAAAGCGCCAGAGGGTCAGCTCCCCGCCCAGCAGCGCAAAGCTGGCCAGCAGGGCGTCGATACCGAAAATAGGCGCAGCCAGCAAGAAAGCCAGCGCCATCAGCGGCTTGGCGCCGTGTTGCAGCAATTTGGGGTAAACCCGGGCGGCATCGGGCAGGCACACCGGCAGCATCAACCCCCAAGCCATGCCCCGCAGCAGGCCTTGGCCCTGCTCGTCACCTCGGTGGCGAAGGGGCTGGAGCCAGTTCATCACCATAGCCAGGCCATAGGCCGCCAGCAACCAAGGAGAGAGGGCCAGCCAAAAACGCAGCAACGCCGCACCGGCATCGGCGTCATGGGCATGGCCGTGGGCCTGCGCCTGGTAAAGGGCCGGCATGGAGATCGCCACCAGCACCGCTGCGCCGGCCAGGCCGCCAAGACCCGCCATCCACTGGCTGCCATGGTGATGGCGGCTAAAGGGTCGGTGCAGCACCACGTGCAACAAGGTGCCAGCCACCAAGCCCTGCAACCAGCCCAACTGGCGGGGGCTGACATCCGGCAACCAGTGGAAGCCGACGAAATAACCTACCAAGGTACCGATAACCACCAGCGCCAGGGCCAATACCGCCGCGAAGGTGCCAAACTGCGGCCGCAGCAGCCACCACAGAGTCAGGCCTACCGGCAAGCGATGCAGCACTACCCCCAAGGCCAGCAGGGCGCCAGCCTGGGTGTGGCTGGCATCCACCAACGCTGCGCCGTCAGTGATGGCATGCAGGCAAAGACCTGCCACCCCCACCAACAGGGTCAGGTTGTGGGTCGCCTTGGCGGCGCCGCTGAACAGGTGTTCCAGTTTACCGGGGCCGACAGCACCGGCCAGCAGCAAGATAAGCACCGGCCAGCCACCGGCCCGCAAGGCCTCTGGCATCACATGAAACAGCAGCAGGCCACCTATCACCACGAAGATGAAATTATCCAGCAGCACCAGCCAGTCTTGCTGGCGAGCGAGGTAGCGATAAAGTAGGGGGCCAGCAAAAAGGGCCAGCAAACTCAGTAGCAACAGCATGGAGTTCTCAAAGGGAAAAGCGCTGTGACATTATAACAACACCAATCCGAGGCTGGCTACGGTTCAATGGCGCGGCAACACCACAAAGGTGCCTTGAAACTCGGAGACGCACTGTTTCTCCTCGGTGACCACGGCGCCTACCTCGATGCGGGCCTTGTTGCCACTTCGCAGCTTGTCGAGATTGGCCCAACTGGCCACCGGCAGACTGAACATGCGTGGCGCACTTTTGGCTGGCCGGGCGTAACGGATGTCGCCTTTGGCCAGCACAATATCCCCTTCCAAGCCTTGAAGCTGAAGCTGCCACCAAATGCGCCCCCAGGCGGTGAGGGTTGCCAGCGCATAGTGGCTGCCGGCAAACAGGGTGCCGTGCAGGTTGCTGTTGGCCTCAAAGGGCGCCTGGCACACCAGCTGCTCGCCGTTAAAGGCCAGGGCCTCAAGTCCCATGAACTGGGCCAGGGGAATGGTGCTATGCCAGGTGCCGGTGAGAGCACGCGCCAGCGCCGCCTGGCTGCCAGCCAAGCTTTTTCGCATCTTGAAATGAGGGATAGTGCCATAGAGGGTATGGCTAGGCCCCAGCAGCTCAAAACCGGCTTGCTGGTAAAAACGCAGGGCGTTGTCCCTGGCGTTCAGTTCCACCTCGGCCAGCCCCAGGCTGTCGGCCAGGGTCATCAACCCGTTTAGGATGAGTTTGCCAAGGCCTTTGCCCTGCTGGCCGGGCGCCACCGCCATATAGCGAATGTGGCCAACACCGGGGGCGCCAATATGCAACCGACCGGTGGCCAGCACCGCCTCACCGTCTTTGACCATCAGGTTCCAGCTGCCGGCTTCCAGCTCATCCAGCTCGGAGCCCACCGGCTGGTGCCATGGCGCCCTCAATACCTGCCAACGTAAGGCATAGATCGCGATAAGGTCTTGTTCCGAAAGGGGCGCACAAAGTTGCATTGGGTCAATACCCTTGTCATTTACCTGTCGCACCATTAGATATCATGGGGTAGGATGCAGGCAATTGATTATATTTAACGATTAACATCAATTGATTTAAGCGCTTATTCAACTAGGAAGACTAGAATAGACTGGTATTCCAAATGACGACGGAGGTCTTATGAGCAACCACAATCTGATTGGTTTGAACCAGGACGGTGTAAGCAAGCTGACCGGTTTGCTGAACAAGCTGCTGGCCAACTACCAAATTCTGTACATGAACGTGCGGGGCTTCCACTGGAACGTCCGCGGCGACAACTTCTTCGAACTGCACGCCAAGTTCGAGGAAACCTACAACGAACTGCTGCTCAAGGTTGACGAGATCGCCGAGCGTATCCTGACCCTGAGCGAACGCCCACTGCACAGCTTCAGCTCCTATATTGAGCGCGCCAGCATCAATGAAGAGCGGGACATCACCGACGGCAAGAAAGGTATCTCTCATCTGCTCGATTCCTATCAGCAACTGATCAAGGAGCAGCGCGAGATTTTGGAGCTGGCCGGTGAAGTCGGCGACGAAGGTACCTCTTCTTTGATGAGCGATTACATCAAAGAGCAGGAAAAAACCGTATGGATGCTGGGTGCTTACCTCAACCGTTAAGCACTGCGGCATCAAAAAAGGCGCGTAACGCGCCTTTTTTATTACTGGCAATGTTGGTCAGGCGGTCAGCCAGAAGGTCACCGGGCCATCGTTACAGAGGCTGACCTGCATGTCGGCCCCAAAATGGCCGGTGGCGACCGGCAAGCCTAGCCCCTTGCAGGCCTCGCAAAACACCTGATAAAGCCGCTCACCCTCGGCAGGTGGCGCGGCGCTCGAAAAACTGGGCCTGTTGCCACTTTGGGTGTCGGCGGCTAGGGTGAACTGGCTGACGATGAGCAAACTGCCCCCCGCTTGGCCAACATTCAGGTTCATCTTGCCCTCATCGTCGCTAAACACCCGGTATTTGGCGACTTTCTGCGCCAGCCGCTGGGCTTTGGCCTCGTCATCGCCCTTCTCTACCCCCAGCAGCACCAGCAGCCCTTGGTCTATGGCACCGACGGTGCTACCGGCAATGTCCACCCGCGCCTGGCTCACCCTTTGAATGAGGGCGATCACTTAAGGCGCTCCCACATCCAGTCCATGGCGCGAATCAGGCCATCGGTGATGCCGGGCTCCATGGCGCTGTGCCCCGCTGCCGGCACTATCCAAAGCTGCGCACCGGGCAGTACCTTGGCCAAGGAGGTGGCGTTTTCCAGCTTGCACACCATGTCGTAGCGGCCATGGACAATTACCGTGGGGATGTCGGCTATCTTGTGGGCATCGCGCAGCAATTGGCCTTCTTCGATAAAGCAGTGGTTGACGAAGTAGTGGCACTCCATGCGCCCCACCGCCAGCGCCAGGCTGGGGTCGGTGTAAAGCTCGTCGACCTTGCTGGGAGGAATAAGGTTGACCATACGCCCTTCCCAGAGGGTCCAGGCCTTGGCCGCCTGCATCCGCTTGAGTTCGTTGTCGGCAGTAAGCAATTGGTAGTAGCGGGCCAGCAAATCATCGGTGTTGCCCTTAAGCGGCGCGATAAAATCCTGGTAGTGGTCGGGATAGACCTGCGAACAGCCCTGGCCAGGGGCAGTCATCCAGGCAAAGTCTTCTTCCCGCGCCAGGAATATTCCACGCAGCACCAGGCCGGTAACCCGCTTGGGGTGCGCCTGGGCATAGGCCAGAGCCAGGGTCGAGCCCCAGGAGCCGCCAAACACCAGCCAGCTTTCAACCCCTACTTTTTGGCGGATAAGCTCGATATCGGCTATGAGCGCCTGAGTGTGGTTCTGGTGCAGCGAAGCGTGAGGCCTTGATTGGCCGGCGCCGCGCTGGTCGAACAAAATCACCCGGTAACGCTCCGGGTCGAAGAAGCGGCGCATGTTCTCGTTACAGCCAGCGCCGGGGCCGCCGTGCAGCACCACCACCGGCATACCGTCAGGGTTACCCACTTCTTCCACGTACAGCTCGTGGCCATCACCTACCGGCAGCCATTGCTGCCAGTTAGCCTGGATCTCAGGCAACAGTTCCCGCATTACAATCATCCTCTTGCTGTTCCTGGTCCAGATCGGTGAGATAGGCGGTTAGCTCCGCCCCCAGCAGCACGATCAGCCAGCACAGGTAAATCCAGAAAAACAAAATCGGTATCGCCGCCAGGGCGCCGTAAATCAGCTGATAAGACGGCACCTGGGCCACGTAAAGGGCAAAAGCCCGCTTGGAAAACTCGAACAATACCGCCGCCAAAATGGCGCCGCCCATCGCATGGCGCACTCGCACTCTCTTGTTGGGCACCAGCAGGTACAGCACCATAAAGGCGGCCCAAGAGGCAAAAAAGGGCGCCAGGCTAATCAAAAAGGTGCGCACGCCAGACAACGCCCCTTGTTGAAAGACATCCATACCCACCACATAGGAGGTGATGGCCAGGGAAACCCCCATTAATAACGGTCCCAGGGTCAGTACCGACCAGTAAATGGCAAAGGCCACCGACCAGCGCCTTGGCCGGTGAATACGAAAAATGCGGTTGATGGTGCTGTCCACCGAGCGAATGAGGGTCAGCGCCGTTACTACCAGAAAAAGTATGCCAACGGCGGTCATCTTGGAGGCATTGGCGGCAAATCCCTGCACTTGGTCGGCAATGACATCCGAAGCGGCCGGCACGAAGTTGTTGAAGATAAAATGCTGCAATTCCCCTTTGACGTTCTCAAAACCGGGAAAGGCCGAAAACAGGCTGAACAGCACGGCGATAAAGGGCACCAGCGACAGTAAGGTCACGTAGGCCATGGCGCCGGCGTGCAGGGTCAGGCGGTCTTCGGCGATGCGATTCCAAAAGCCCTTGAGGTGCGCAAAAAGGTCTGTCCTTGTCAGCAGCGGCATAGGCGATATTTGCTCATTGAAATGCTGTCTTTTACTCTAACACCAAATACTTGCCGCAAAGGACCACTGCATGCGCGCCCTTCCCCTGGCTTTTGCCACCCTGCTGCTACTGACCGGTTGCCAAAGCGCCTATTACGCCACCATGGAAAAGGTGGGCATTCATAAGCGCGATATCCTCTCCGACCGCGTTGAAGCGGCCGGCGAAGCCCAAGAAGAGGCCCAGCAGCAGTTCAAGGATGCCCTCGAGCACTTTCGCGCCGTGGTGAAAGTGGACGGCGGCGACCTTGAGGACCGTTACGACGATCTCTCGGCCCAATATGACGCCGCCGAGCAATCGGCCAAGAACGTCACCGAACGCATCAACGCCGTGCAAGACGTAGCCGAGGCCCTGTTTGACGAATGGCAGGATGAATTAGACCAGTACAGCTCCCCCACCTTGCGGGCCGCTTCTGCCAAGACCCTGAGCGATACCAAAGCGCGTTACCAAAGGCTTATCAAAGCCATGCGCAAGGCCGAGGCGAAAATGCCGCCGGTTCTGGCCAAGTTCCATGACCAAGTCTTGTTTCTCAAACACAACCTCAACGCCCGCGCCATCGGCTCCCTTAAAGGCGAGCTGGGCAGCATCGAGCAGCAGGTCGGTAACCTGGTCAGAGAGATGCAAAAAGCCATCAGCGAATCCGAGCGCTTTATCCAGCAGCTCAACAGCAACGGCTGAAGCGGCCTTATCACGGCAGGTTTAGACCGAGCTGCCTATCCTTAAGCAACTGAAGAGGAAAAGGTTATGCGGCTGCTCATCACTGTTTTATCCCTTAGCTTGTTGGCTGGCTGCGCCATCACCAAGGAAGACTGCGCCAGCCTGAACTGGCAACAGCAAGGCCTGGAAGACGGCTTTAAAGGCCTAGTGGCCCGCAGCGGTTATTGGCAGGCCCAGTGCCAGCAACATGGCTATAAGGTGGATAACAGCGCCTATTCAAAAGGCTGGGCCGAGGGTAATCGCCAGTACTGCACCCCCGAGCAGGGCTACCGCAACGGCAGCCTGGGCAACCACTACCAAGGGGTTTGCCAGGGCGGCGCCAAAGACGATTTCATGCGCAGCTACGAGCGCGGCTGGAAGGTGTACGAGCGTAACCAGTACCGCGAATCCCTCTACGATCGGCAGCGAGATATCCGCTGGCGTATCAGCGAAATCGATGACCGGCTCGGTGACGACAAGCTCTCCCACAAGACCCGTGACCACCTGAAATGGGAGCGCGACCAGCTGATCCAGGAGTCCATGCACATCGACAGCCTGCTGCTGCGGATGATGTAACGCAACACAGCGTTGCACTTGCCAATTGTGCAAAAAAGGTTCAGCTTTATCGGTACGCTTCTGATTTTAAGGACAAAGTCATGCGCCACGTCATTCTTGCTCTCTCCCTGTTTGCCGCCGCTCTGCCGTCGATTGTTCACGCCGACAGCGGCTGCGACAGCAAACGCCTCTACTTGGAAGGCCGCAAAGGCCATGACTTCCCGGTCACCTGTCAAAAGGCAGGGAAGGATGGGCGCTCCGCCTACCTCAAAGGCCTGCAGAACCGCCAAAAACACTTCATCGGCTCGTCTTCGGTGGCAGTCAGCAACTTGGCCATCAGCCTGAACAGCCACTTTCGTGCCAAGGATAATGACCGCATTCCCGCCTTTGTCCGCAGCACCCAGCGGGACGTGAAAGGCGGCGAATACCAGCGTTTGGAACAGTTAAAAGCATCGGCAAAATAAGGAGTGATTGCATGAAATGGATGACAATCAGTGCCTTGGTCCTGGCGACCTTGTCACCTCTGGCCCAGGCCAACAACGCCCCAGCCTATCAAGATTGCGACCGGCACTTGGCCTATATGGCCGGGCGCTTGGGTAAGGAGTACCTGGCCCAGTGCGACAAGGCCGTGGCCCCCATAGTGCAGGCCGCTTTTATCAAGGGCCGAAACCGCTATTACGCCAAACAGACCGATGCCATGTACAGCGCCGTCCTGAATGCCCAAATCGCCGCCCAGCGCGATAACGTGGTGTGGTCGTCTTCCTACAACAGGCGCTCCAGCGGCGAACGCCTGGCGCAGGGTGATGCCATGCGGGCCATCAGCTTTATCAAGCCAAGCGTCAGGCACATCGACGAAGACGATAAGCAAACTGACAACAAGAACATCACGCCATGATTGGCCAATAAAAAAGGCGCCCTTAGGCGCCTTTTTTATTGCAGAGCCGGGCTGTCCAGCAGCGCCCTTAGGGTAAAGCGCACCCCAAAACCGGTCACCTCAGTGGCTACCGGCCCCAGGCCGCCTTTGTTTTCACAGGCGCTCAAATCCACATGCACCCAGTTGACCCCTTTTTCCACAAAGCGGGACAAGAAGCGGGCGGCGTCGATATGGTCGCAGCTGGAACCGGGATGGCACTGTTTGACGTCGGCCACATCAGACTCGATGTTGCTGTCGTAGTCTTCATCCAGCGGGAAGGGCCAGACCCGTTCGCCGCTTTGGCGGCCAGCCTGCACCAGGGCTTCGCGCCAGTCATCGCGGCTGGTGAAGACGCCGCTTTGGGCAGTGCCGATGGCGCGGATACAGGCGCCGGTCAGGGTGGCGTAGTCAAACAGCAGGTCCGGCGCTTCCCGGGAGGCCAGGGTCAGGGTATCGGCCAGCACCATCCGCCCTTCGGCGTCGGTATCTACCACCTCGATGGTGGTGCCATTCAGGGCGCGCACCAAATCGTTGGGCTTGTAGGCCTTGGGGCCGATATGGTTTTCCGCCAGCGCCAGCCAGCAGTCCACTTCCAGGTCACTGCCCAGCTCGGTCAGGGCCAGCAGGTTGGCAAGCGCCACGGCGCTGCCGCCCATGTCGCCGTTCATGCCGAACATGTGGCTGGTCTTGAGGTTGTAGCCACCGGTGTCAAAGCACAACCCCTTACCCACAAAAGCGACCTTGCGCTTGGGGCTCGCCGGGCGGTAGCGCAGCCGCATGATGGCCGCCTCGTCGTTGTCGGAGCCTTTGCTCACCGCCAGGAAGGCGCCGGCACCCAGGCCGTCGAGCTTGGTCTGGTCAAAGAGCTCCACTTGCCAGCCATGGTCGCGGGCCAGAGCTTCGAGGATCACCCGGTAATGGGCCGGGGTCAGCTCAGAGGCGGGCAGGGCGCTTAACCAGCGCACCAGGCCATTGGCCCGGGCTTCGGCCAACAGCCTTGGGGCATCCAGGGCGATATCGGTGCTGAGCCGCTCCAAGGCCACCGGTGCCTGGGTGTCTTTTTTAAAACTGGGCAGTTGCACCTGGCGGGCCAGCAGCACCTCTACCACCGCTTTAACCCAGGCAGGGTCGCTGCCTTGCACATGGATGCGTTTGGGCTGGAAGCCATCGAGCTTGGCCAGCCATTTGCGGGCCTGGGTCTGGCAATCGAAGGTGGATTTGGCCTCGCCGGTTTCGATGACCAGGGTCGGTTGGTCTTGGGTGAGCAGCCAGGCTTTGGCCTTGGGAGCCAGGGTTTTACTGGCGGCCAGGCCTTGGGGAGCAGAAGCCGGATTAAGGCAGATAGTCAGATCGCTGTCCGTCTGGCCGGTCACCAGTTCAATGTTGGGAAAAGCGTAAGTTTGCATCATGACTTCCTTTATTCGCGTCATGGCGCATTATAAAGGTCCACTAGGACGAACCCTAATCAAAGGAGAGAACATGGGTAAGACACCGTTAGTTTGCTGCCTGGCCCTGGCCAGCTTTATGGCCGTGGCCGGTGATGTGGAAGAGGCCATCAAGGCAGGGCAGGACGCCTACCAGCAGGGTCAGCTCTCAGAGGCGGCCAACCAGTTTTCCTACGCCGCCACCCTTATCCGCCAGCAGCAGGGCGACAAGATGGTCAAACTGTTCCCCGCGCCGTTAAAAGGCTGGCAGGCCGACGACGCCGAGTCAGAAAGCGCAGGGGCTGCCATGCTCGGCGGCGGCGTTACCGGCAGCCGCCTCTACCACAAGGGCGATGACATCAGCCTGGAGCTGAAAATCATCAAGGACTCGCCCCTGGTCCAGGCCATGGCCGGGCTCTTTACCAACCCCAACATGGCCGCCATGGCTGGTTACAAAATCAAGAAAATCAACGGTGTCAGCGCCATGCTCAAAACCGATGACGAAATGAGCCTGACCATGATGGACGGCACCGTGCTGGTGCAGATGGAATGCAGCGAATGCCAAAGCAGCGACCTGGAAGACTACGCCAAGGCGCTGGATATGGGCGCCATCAAGCAGCTGTAAAAAAGGCGACCGCAAGGTCGCCTTTTCGTTGGTGATGGTCAGGAGCGCTGCTCGGCCAGGTTCACCACCAGCTCGGCCTGCTCGCCGATACCGGCCAGTTTGGCGTCCTTGTGCTGCCAGCGGCTGTTGAGCCAGCCCTGGAACTGGCGCTTAAACTCCACGTCGCCAAAGTAGTCGCCGATGATCTCGGGAGTTACTGCCAGGGCTTCCACATCCACCACGATATGTTTGAGCTTGCCGGTCAGGATATCGCGGCCGATGCGGCCTTCGGAGCCGGGGTAGGCCAGGGTTACGTCCAGCACCTTGTCAAACTGCTGGCCCATGGCCGACAGGGTAAAGGCAATACCGGCCGCCTTGGGCGGCAACAGGTGCTGAAACGGCGAGTTGCGCTTGACCCGCTTTTGGGCGGTAAAACGGGTGCCCTCGACGAAGTTGATCATGGTGGAAGGGTGGTGCTTGAGCTTGGCGCAGGCCTTGGCGGTGGCCTCGATGTCCTTGCCCTTTTTATGGGGGTGCTTTTTCAGGTAACCGGTGGAATAGCGGCGCATAAAGGGCATGTCCATGGCCCAGCAACCTAGCCCCAGAAAGGGCACATACAGCAGCTCGTGCTTGAGGAAGAACCTCGGCAGCGGCAGGTTGCCACCGGCAATACCAAACAGCACCACGATATCCAGCCACGACAAGTGGTTGGCCATCATCAGGTACCAGCTGTGTTTATCCAGCCCATCCAGGCCGCGCACGTCCCATTGGACGCGGTTGCCAAGGCGCAAAATCCCGAGGTTGAGCAGGCTCCATGCCCGCACCACCTGCTCCATCAGCCGGGTCATAGCCCGGCGCCAGATAGGCACCGGTATCAGCAGCTTGGGCAGCGACAACACAAACACCAGCCCACCACAGAGCGCCACGTTCAGGCACAACAGGGCAATCAGCAGTGGCGCCAGAATAACGCCGGGAAGAAAACGCAGCATGGGTTCCTTTACTTCGCTTTGAGGCGGGCCAGTTCAGCATCCTTCTGGGCCCACAATTGATTAACCCACTCCTGGAAACGGGCTTTGTACTCGGCGTCACCAACATAGTCACCGAGCAATTTGTCGTCAATCGGTAACACCCGAATGCTAACTTTGATCTCTTTTACCCGGCCACTGATGAAATCCCAAAAACTGGGGATCTCCTTGCCGTAGCAGATGGTCACGTCCAGCAGCTTATGCAGTTTGTCACCCATGGCGCTCAGCACAAAACCGATACCGCCGGCCTTGGGTTTGAGCAGATGGGTAAAAGGCGACTGCTGATGGTCGTGCTTGGACTGGGTAAAGCGGGTGCCTTCGACGAAGTTCATCACCGTTACCGGCAGGTGGCGAAATTTCTCGCAGGCCTGGCGGGTGGTGTCGATGTCCTTCTGGGCCAGGGACGGGTCCTTGGCTATCTGGGCCTTGGTGTGGCGGCGCATGAAAGGGAAATCCAGCGCCCACCAGCACAAGCCCAGGAAGGGCACGTACAGCAGTTCCTTTTTCAAGAAGAACTTGATGAAGGGAATGCGGCCGTTAAAGATGCGTTGCAGCACCAGGATGTCCACCCAGGACTGATGGTTGGCCACCACCAGATACCAATCCTTGCGCTTGATGCCTTCCAGGCCCTCAACCACCCAGCGGGTGCGGGCAAAAAGCCGGCTGTTGGCGTTGTTGATGGCGATCCACAAGGTGGCAATGCGGTCCAGCACCCAGTTACACAGAACGCGCACCGCTTTAAGGGGCAACAGCAGCTTGATAACCCCTAGGCCAACGGCCAGGGGGAACCAGAACAGGGTGTTTATCACGTAACCCAAGACCGCCAACGGCCCTTTGATGAAGCTGGGCAGAAACGCGAACATCAATCCTCCAGGTAGGTGTAGCCGTGAATGCCGGCTTCCAGCTCGGCACTGAATTGCTGGCGCTCGCTGTCGCTGAGCTTGGCGGCGGCCAGTTGGCGGCGATACCCCTGAATAAGGCTCTTGGGATCGAAACTCACGTAGCGCAGCACATCGGCCACGGTGTCGCCTTTGAGGGCGGCGTCAAAGCGGTAGCCGTCCTTGGTGAGCTGCACATGCACCGAGTCGGTGTCGCCGAACAGGTTGTGCAGGTCGCCGAGGATCTCCTGATAAGCCCCCACCATGAAGAAACCGATGCAGTAGTCGTTGCCCGGATGGTAGCCGGTCAGTGGCAGGCTGGACTCGATGCCTTCGGCATCCACGTACTGGCGAATTTGGCCGTCGGAGTCACAGGTGATGTCCTGGATGATGGCACGGGCGCTGGGCGCTTCGCTCAGGTGGCTGACCGGCATGATCGGGAACAGCTGGTCGATGCCCCACACATCCGGGGTGCTCTGGAACAGACTGAAGTTACAGAACAGCTTGTCGGCCAGCTTTTCATTGAGCTCGTCCAGCACCGGGCGATGGGCACGGCTGCGGGGGTTGAGCTGCTCGCGCACGGCGCGGCACACCGCAAAGTACATCTTCTCGGCCTGGGCCCACTCACCGATACGCAGCAGGCCATGGGTGTACATGGCGTGGGCTTCGGAGAGGAAGTACACGGCGTCGTGATAGCTTTCCAGCGGCGGCTCTTCGTTAACGTATTCGAGGGTACGCCACAGATCCTTGAGCACCGACGGCGCCTCGTCGTCCGGCTCGTCAAATTGCACCTGGGTGGGGGCGCGCTCCACGTCAATCACGTTGGTGATCATCACCGCGTGGTGGGCAGTCATGGCGCGGCCAGACTCGGTGATGATGTCAGGCTCGGGCAAGTCACGGGCGCTACAGATTTCTTTAAGGGCATACACCACCTTGGCGGCGTATTCGTCCACGGTGTAGTTCATGGAGCAGTTGCCACGGGAGCGTGAACCTTCGTAGTCCACCCCCAGGCCGCCGCCCACGTCTACCACGTCCAGCGGCACACCCAATTCACGCAGCTCGGCATAGTAACGGGCACATTCTTTGAGGGCGCCCTGGATGTCGCGGATGTTGGCCACCTGGGAGCCGATGTGAAAATGCACCAGTTTCAGGCAATCGAGCTTGCCCGCTTCGCGCATCATGTCTACCGCTTCCAGCACTTGGTGGGCGGCCAAGCCAAACTTGCCCTTCTCGCCACCGGTGTTCTGCCAGTTGCCTTTACCCACGGAGTTCAGGCGCACTCGCACCCCAACCAGGGGGTCGATGCCCATTTCCTTGCTCTCGCCCAGCAGCTTTTTCAGCTCGGAGAGCTTTTCTACCACCACATAGACCTTGTGGCCCAGGCGGCGGCCAATCAGGGCCAGGCGCAGGAACTCGGAGTCTTTGTAGCCGTTACAGACGATGGTAATGGGGCGGGTGGCCACACCCAGCACCGCCATCAGCTCGGGCTTGGAGCCGGCTTCCAGGCCCACGTGGGGGCTGGCATTGAGCAGCCCTTCCACCACCGATTTCTGCTGGTTGACCTTGATGGGGTACACGGCGTGGTAGCGGCCGCTGTAGTCGAGGTTCTCCACCGCCTTGGCAAAGCCGCTGGTCAGCCGTTTTACGCGGTCGGTGAGGATGTCGTTAAAGCGCACCAATACCGGCAGGGACAAGCCCTGGTCCTTGAGATCCTTGACCAGGTCAGACAATCGGACACCGGCTCTTTCACGGTTTCTATCGGGAAACGCGACCAGTTCACCCTGGTCATCAATGTCGAAATAGCCGTCACTCCAGTGAGCAACGCCGTAAAGATGTCGTGCCTTGTCGAGGGTCCAGTTTGGCATGGGTAGCAGCTCCTGTGGCCGCAAAGAATTTTAGGGGGCGTATTGTAATGATCCCCCACACCCTATGCAGCTAAAATGTGCGCAAAATTCATTGTGCCTGCCTAACCACAGAGGCACAATGCGCGCTCTTTTTTCGCCCTCGTCGATGGAGACAGACAAGCATGTCCCAATTGGACCCCAAGCACTGGTTCACCGAAATCAGCGACCGTGACGGCAGCGGCTTTTCCCTGCGTATCACAAAGCACCTGGAAACCCGCCAGTCTCAGTGGCAAACCACTGAAATGTATGACACCACCGACTGGGGCAAGCTGATGATCATCGACGGCTGCACCATGGTGTCCAGCCGCGACAACTTCCTCTATCACGAGATGATGAGCCACCCGGCGCTCTACACCCACACCGACCCGAAAGTGGTGGTGATCATCGGTGGCGGCGACTGCGGCACCCTGCGCGAAGTGCTCAAGCACCCCGGCGTTGAAAACGCCGTGCAAATCGACATCGACGAGAACGTCACCCGCCTGTCCGAGATTTACTTCCCGGAACTGTGCGAGTCCAACAACGACCCGCGCGCCGAGCTAAAATTCATCGACGGTATCCAGTGGATGAAAGACCGCGACAGCGCCTCCGTGGACATCATCATCGTTGATTCCACCGACCCAGTCGGCCCGGCCGAAGGCCTCTTTAACCGCGCCTTTTACGAAGAGTGCCTGCGCGCCCTGCGCCCCGGCGGCATTCTGGTGCAGCAATCCGAAAGCCCGCTGCTGCACACCAAACTCATCCAGGAAATGCGCTCCGAGATGGCCAAGGCCGGTTTCGACGCCTTCCAGACCCTGCCGTTCCCGCAGCCGCTGTACCCCTCCGGCTGGTGGAGCTGCACCCTGGCCCGCAAAGGCGACGCCTTCGGCGAATTCCGCCGCGACGCCGCCGACGCCCAGCTGTTCGAGACCCACTACTACAACAGCGGCGTACACCAAGGCGCCATGGCCCTGCCCAACTTCCTGAAGAAGGCCCTGGAAGGCTAAGCCGGGTTTTGGAAAACAGAATCGTAAAAAGCGCACTTCGGTGCGCTTTTTCATTTGGTATAGTGCTCAAACTTGCACAACAGCGGAGGCTATGATGATCGCCTCGTTCGATGTCGATGCCCAGCGCACCTTTACCCCGCTTTGTCCCGGCGAGCTGCCGGTGCCCGGCGGTGACCAGATAGCCGAGGAGCTCAATGCCCAGGCGGCGCTGGCCCATTTTCGCATCGCCTCCAAAGACGCCCACAACCCCAATGCCAAATGGGTGGTCGCCAGCCACGACGACATGCTCCAGCCCCTGGACTACCCCGATACCGACCTCACCTGGGTACGCCACGCCGAAACCGGCACCCCGGGCTTTGAGCTGATCCCCGGCCTGCCACGGCCCCAGGCTTACGATTTCCTGGTCTACAAGGGGGTGGAGAACGACATGCACCCCTACGGCGCCTGCTATCACGACCTTAAAGACCGCATCTCCACCGGCGTTATCGAGTGGCTCAGGTGCAATGAGGTCAACACTGTGTTGGTGGGGGGCCTGGCCCTGGATTTTTGTGTTAAAACCACTGCCATACAGCTGGCCAACGCCGGCTTTACCGTCTATCTGAATCAGGCCGCCTGCCGTGCCATCAGCCCCCAAGGGGCCAAGGCCGCCTGCCAGGAAATGGTCAGGGCCGGTATCCACTTGGTGGACAACGCCCGTACCCTGGCCCAGCTTGTCAAAAAGGACTCATGATATGTTCGGAAAGACCTCGGTGCAGAGCCTGCTGGACACCGACTTCTACAAGCTCACCATGCAGCAGGCCTACCTGCATCAGCAGCCCAACACCCAAGCCCGCTGGACCTTCCGCTGCCGCAGCAACGAAGATTTAAGCTCCTATGTGGCGCCGCTTCGCGAAGAATTTGAGGCGCTGTCGCAGCTTTATGCCACCGAGGATCAGCTAGCCCACCTGCGCCAGCATTACCCTTTTTTAAAACCCGACTACCTGGAGTTTTTGCGGCTGTTCCGCTTTAACCCCAACTTCCTGAAAGTAAGTGCCCTGGACGGCCAACTGGTGATCGAGGCCAACGGCCCGCTGCTGCATGTGTCGCCCCTGGAGATCCCGGTGCTGGCCGCCATCTCCGAGGTGCGCAACCGCCACCGCTACCCCGAAGTGGATGCCGACACCATCCACAAAAGCACCCAGGGCAAAATTCGCCAGCTCGAAGCCTTTGGCGACAAGGTGGACCTGTCGGACTTCCTGTTTACCGATTTCGGCACCCGGCGGCGCTTCAGCTTTGCCGCCCAGCGCATGGTGCTGGAGCAAATCAAAAGTGCCCTGCCCCAGCATTTTGCCGGCACCTCCAACCCGCACCTGGCCCGCGAGCTGCAGCTGCGCTGCCAGGGCACCATGGGCCACGAATGGCTGCAAAGCCACCAGGCTCTCAACTACCGTTTGGTAGACAGCCAGAAAATGGCCCTGGAAAACTGGGTGAAGGAATTTCGGGGCGACCTTGGGGTGGCATTGACCGATGTCATCGGCGTGGACGCCTTCTGCCGGGATCTGGACCGTTATCTGGCCAAGCTCTATGACGGTTTTCGCCACGACAGCGGCGACCCCATCATCTGGGGCGAGAAAATCATCAAGCGCCTTGAAGAACTGGACGTGGACCCGACCCGCAAACGCCTGGTGTTCTCCGACGGCCTCAACTTCGAAAAGGCGGTGCAGATTTACAGCCATTTCCGTGGCCGCATCAACACCGCCTTTGGCATCGGCACCTGGCTGATGGGGGATTTTGGCGTCAACGAGCCCATGAACATCGTCATGAAGCTGACCCGCCTCAACGGCCAGCCGGTGGCCAAGATCTCCGACAGCCCCGGCAAGACCATGTGCGACGACGAGAACTTCCTGCGCTACCTGATGCAGGTGTTCCAGGTGCAAGGCTCGGTGCAGCAGCAGGTGCTGGAGCAGTTCAACCCCCACCACTGAAAAAGCCGCCCGAGGGCGGCTTTTTCATCGGCTGGCGTGGGCGATGGCCAGCAGCACTATTATCTTCGAGATGAAATCCGACACCGATTTCTGGTAATCGGCCAGCTTGGCGCTCAAGTCGGCGTTCAGGGCTTTTAGCTGGCTTTCTTCCAAGGGCACGGTGATGTCGGCCTTCATCCGCACCGACACCACATCTTTGGACTCGTTAAAAAGCGGCAGCGCCACCTTAAGCGCCTCGGCCACGGCCTGGTCGGTAAACCCCAGCTTCAACAGCTCCTCGCGCAGCGCCTGTTCGAGCTGCGGATTTGTTCTTTGGTAGGGCTTATCAAACCGGATCCACGACTCCACACCACCTCCTATTCGGACCTTTTAAACCAGCTTCTGAAAGGATAGAGGAACTGGCCAACTATGCCGTCGGGGATGTTGTCACTGACGGTGCCGTAGCGGCTGGCCAGGTGTTTTGGCATAAAGACGGTGCCGAACAGCACGTCGTAAATGGGCAGGAAACCGGCGTAGTTTTTGTCGATGGCCTCGTCCTCGGAAGAATGGTGCCAGTGGTGATACTCGGGGGTTGCCAGCAGCCAGCGCAGCACCGGGAAGCGAAAGCGCACGTTGGCGTGGATAAAGATGGCGTGGAAGGAGATAAACACTAGGTAGGCGTAAACCGCCGAAGGGGCAAAACCCAGCACGAAGATCGGCAGGTAGCCGGCCAGGCGGTTGACCAGAATTTCAATCAGATGCAGCCGCGAAGAGGCCAGCCAGTTCATCTGCTCGGTGGAGTGGTGCACGGCGTGGATTTTCCACAGCGCCGGGATCTCATGCATGGTCCGGTGTATCCAGTAGGTGCCAAAATCCACCACCAGCAAAATCTCGATAAACTGCAACCAGATGGGCTGGGCCGCTATCCACAGCTGAAACTCCCAGGTGGTCACCTGATGCAAAAACACCTGCACCGGGATCACCGTGAAAAAGCTGATGAGCTGCACCCCCATGTGGCTGAACATGAAGTACTTGAGATCGGTTATCCAGCCCTTGCGCAAGATGTTCTGGGCCGGATCCTTGGGAAAGGCCCGCTCCAGGGGCACAAACACCAGCGCCAGCACCACCAGGGTCAGCACGAAGTAATCGAGCCCCACATAGAGGTTACGGCCGTCGATATTGGGCGCCTCGATATGGCCCGAGCCCACCAGGGCCGCCGCCACCGCCAGCACCATGCCGGTCAGGCCGTAGCCAGCCGATTGATGGCGCATCATGGAAAAGAGCCCGCAGCCAAACCCCAGCACGATGCACAGTTGCAGCAGGGGTTTGAGGATGCCTGTGTTGTAAAAGCCCCGGAACTCGGGGGTGGTAAAGACCGCCGGCATCCAGAAACACAGGGCGCCTAGCAAGGAAAGGCTGCCCAGGAACAGCGCCAGGGCGGCGCTGCCTTTGCCTTGGCCGGGGCTTAGGTCGACGTCTTCGTATTTATCGCGCAGTGCTTTGCTCATCACGGTCCCTGTATAAGCATGGGGTTCTGGCGGCAGGTTACCAGCTTGCCCCGCCACCGGCAGCGGCTTTTTTGCGCCCGTGCGACGGAGGCGTCTTTTTTGGTGGCCAAACTGAAAGATAAATTAATGAAACGCCATTGGCGGGCCATTTTATGAAAAGGAGCTCATGGAAAGGATCTGTATAAAAAATTATCTATTGATAACAAAATCAACATGACGTTTACGGAAACTAAAACCAAACCTGGGATAAAAATTGATGAAGATCGCAGTTTAACTTTCAAAATAAGCAGCAGCTCATTTAAAAAAAGCCAAGTGTCATAAAAGTTAAACATTCCTTGCTATCACAGTACGGAATAACCAGATCCTTCCTGCCAAAACTTTCTGCTATTCAGTATTTAAGGGCCAACCACACTAATTAACGCCCTCTATAACCTTGTAAATAAAAAGGTTTTATAAAAACGCCACATTGACCCTATTGCCGAGATCCGTCCCAGCGATAAGGCAACGTTTTAACCCTGACAGTTAAGGATATCTGGTTATGGAACATGTTATTTCCGGTGTAGCGAAATTCCAGAAAGAAGTCTTTCCGGGAAAAAAAGCGACCTTTAAAAAGCTGGCCACCGGGCAAAATCCCGAGGTGTTGTTTATTACTTGTGCCGACTCTCGGATAGACCCAAACCTGGTCACCCAAACCGAGCCTGGGGATCTGTTTATTTGCCGCAATGCCGGCAATATCGTCCCGCCCCACAGTAACCAGACCGGTGGCATGACCGCTTCTATCGAATATGCGGTGGCGGCTCTTGGGGTGCGGCATATCGTGATTTGCGGCCACACCGATTGTGGTGCCATGAAGGGCGCTCTGGCCCCGGAAAAACTTGGCGCCCTGCCCCATGTCAGGGAATGGCTGGGCCATTGCCGCTGCGCCACCGAAGTGCTCCGCGAAAAACACGGCGAGCTTGGCGAGCAGCACCTGGACGAGCTCATCCGCGAGAACGTGCTCCAGCAAATCCAGCACCTTCGCACCCACCCGGCGGTGGCGGCCAAGCTGGCCACCAAGCAGGTGCAATTGCACGGCTGGGTGTATGACATCGCCAAGGGCAATGTGCATTGCTACGACCCGGTAAGCGAAACCTTTATCGAAATGCAGGAAGCCTACGCCGAGCAGAAATTGGCGGCGGGCTGAGGAGGCAGCCATGTTAAAGGACTTATCGTTCAAGGAGATACGCTCTGACCTCCCGGCCAGCATCATCGTCTTTTTTGTGGCGTTGCCGTTGTGCCTGGGTATCGCCCTGGCCTCGGGGGCGCCGCTGCTCTCAGGGGTGATCGCCGGCATTATCGGCGGTGTGGTAGTGGGCATGGCCAGCGGTTCGCGGCTGGGGGTGAGTGGCCCGGCCGCCGGCCTGGCGGTGATCGTTTTTGACGCCATCGACACCCTGGGCGGCTGGGAGGTGTTCCTCTGCGCCGTGGTGCTGGCCGGGGTGTTTCAGCTGCTGCTGGGCTACCTCAAGGCCGGTTTTGTGGCCTATTTCTTCCCGTCGGCAGTGATCACCGGCATGCTGACCGGCATTGGCCTGTTGATCATCCTAAAGCAGCTTCCCTACCTTTTTGGCCTGGACGCCGATGCCGTTAGCCTCAATGGCGACCTCTTTGCCAGCCTTTCTCCGGCGGCAACGGCCATCGCCTTTGGGTCGCTGGCGCTGCTGTATGTCTGGGACAAATACCTGAGCCCGGCCCATAAGCTGTTCCGGCTGATACAAGGGCCCATCGCCGTGGTGCTGCTCGGGATCGGCTGCGCGCTGCTCCTTGACCTGCAAGGGGCGCCGCTTGGCGAGGGCCAGTTGGTGTCATTGCCGGTGATGGAAGGCATTGGCTCTTTTGCCGAGCAACTGGCCTTTCCGGATTTCTCGCAGATGCTGAGCCTGGAGGTGCTGAGTGTGGCCTTGGTGATGGCGGTGGTTGCCAGCATCGAGACCCTGCTCAGTGTTGAGGCCACCGATAAGATGGACCCCAACAAGCAAACCACTCCCACCAACCGTGAGCTCAAAGCCCAGGGCCTTGGCAACATTGTCTCCGGCCTGGTAGGGGGCCTGCCGGTAACGCAAGTGATTGTGCGCAGCTCGGCCAACGTTGCCTTTGGCGCCAAGACCAAGCTGTCGGCCATTTTGCACGGCTTGTTCCTGCTGGTGGCGGTGCTGGCGCTGTCGCAGATGCTGAACCTCATTCCGCTGGCCTCCCTGGCGGCAGTGCTGATGGTGGTGGGCTTCAAGCTGGCCAAACCGGCGGTGTTCAAGACGATGTTTAAAAACGGTATGGAGCAGTTTCTGCCCTTTATCACCACCATTGCCGGCATGCTCGCCACCGACCTGCTGACCGGGGTAATGACAGGCCTGGCGGTCAGCATTTTCTTTACCCTCAAGCACAGCTACCGCAATTCCTACCACTTCAAGGAAACGGTCAGCCGCCGCGACGATCGCGAGAGCCACCATATTGTGCTGGCTGAAGAAGTGTCCTTCTTCAACAAGCCCAGCATCCTTAAAAAGCTCAACGAGATCCCCAAGGGCTCGCACCTGGTACTGGATTTTTCCAACACCAAATCGGTGGCCCATGACGTGGTGGAGCTGGTGAAGGACTACATGGCCCAGGCCCGCCACCGCAATATTGAGGTGGAGACCATCCACTTCGACAGGGCCAGTTAGCAAAAAGGGCAGCTTTGGCTGCCCTTTTTTATGGCCACCGTCAGTCCAAGCGGCTCGGGAAATCGCTGACCAGCCAGTCGATAAAGACCCGCAGCCGCCGGGTGACATGGCGGTTTTGGGGGTAAACCACATGGAAGGGATAACTGGGCGGCCGCCATGGCGAGAGAATTTCTACCAGCGCTCCCGAGGCCAGCGCCGCCTTGGCCGAATAGCGGAAGGTTTGAATGATGCCAAGGCCGGCAAGGCCAGCGGCAAAGTGGGCGTTACTTTCGTTAACGCCAATCAGGTGCTCGGCCTTGATGTCCAGCAGCTCGCCCTTCTCGGTAAAGCGAAAAGGCATAGCACGACCGTTTTGGGTAGTGACATAACTCACCAGTCGGTGGCCGTTTCTAAGCTCATTGGGGTAAGCCGGCACCCCGTATTGCTTGAGGTAGCCCGGGGTGGCGCAGGTCACCATACTGGCCTGGCCTATGGCGCGAGCCACTAAGGACGAGCTGTCTAACGGGCCGCCCCGGATCACGCAATCGACGTTGTCACTGATGAGATCCACGGCCCGGTCTGACACCCCCAGCTCTAGCTTTATCTCGGGATACTTGGCGATAAAGGCCGGCAGCGCCGGGATCAGCACTTCACTGGCGGTCGAGCCGCCCACATCCACCCGCAGCTTGCCCCGGGGCGAGTTGCGCACGGCGCTAAAGGAGCTGTCGATATCGTCAAGGTCGGCCAGGATGCGCAAGGTCTTTTCGTAATACTGCTGGCCCTCGGCGGTGACCGTGACCCGGCGCGTGGTCCGGTGCAGCAGCCGGATCCCCAGGTAAGCCTCTAAATCCTGCACCTGCTTGCTCAGCGTGGCCTTGGGCACATCCAATGAATCGGCCGCCCGGGTAAAACTGCCCGCCTCCACCACCCGCGCAAAACTCTTTATTGCCTGAAGTTGGTCCATCACGCCTCCGCCAAATTATCCATGACGATGGATAATCATTCCAATTTTGCACGTTTTATCACCAATAAGCCACTGGGTAAAGTTCACCCATGCCTTGCAGCACAGGGCCCAAACCGGGCAGCGCGGGCACTCTGACCCAACCACACAGATAAAGGTGAACATTATGAACAAGCAACTGAACGGTAAAATCGCACTGGTAACCGGCGGCACCACTGGCATCGGTTTTGGCACCGCCAAGGTCCTGGCCGAACAGGGCGCCAAGGTTTTTATCACCGGCCGCCGCCAGGCCGAACTGGACGCCGCCGTAGCTAAACTTGGCAGCAGCGTGACCGGTATCCGCGCCGACGCCTCGGTCCTTACCGACTTGGATGCGGTTTACGCCCAAATCGCCAAATCTGCTGGCAAGCTGGACATCCTCTTTGCCAACGCCGGTGGCGGTGACATGCTGCCTCTGGGCGCCATCACCGAAGAGCACTTTGACCGCATCTTCGGCACCAACGTCCGCGGCCTGCTCTTTACCGTACAAAAAGCGCTGCCGCTACTGACCAACAGCGCTTCCGTGGTGCTGACCGGCTCTACCACCTCCATCAAAGGCACCGCCAACTTCAGCGTCTACAGCGCCAGTAAGGCCGCCGTGCGCAACTTCGCCCGCTCCTGGGCCCTGGATGTGAAAGACCGTGGCATTCGCATCAACGTGGTCAGCCCTGGCCCCATCCGCACCCCTGGCCTGGCCGATGTGGTGCCGGAAGAGGCGCGCCAAGGCTTCTTCGACTACCTGGCCGGGCAAGTGCCGCTGGGCCGCCTGGGCGAGCCGGAGGAAATTGGCAAAGTGGTGGCCTTCCTGTCCTCCGAGGGCGCCAGCTTCATCAACGGTGTCGAGCTGTTCGTTGACGGCGGCATGGCCCAAATCTAAGCCTGCACGCCCCCACCACCTGGGGGCGTTCCTTGTCGGAGAATTCCCATGCGTTTTTTCACTGCATCTGCCCTGGTGCTGGCTGCCGCCCTGGCCGCGCCATTGAGCCAGGCCCAGGAGACCAACATGACCCGCACAACCGAGCAAAGCACCCAGGCCCAACAGCTTATCGACAAGCATTTTGCCCTCTGGAATGACCGCAACCCTAGCCACTGGGCCAAGCAGCTGCCCGAGGTCTACACCCCCGACCTCTACCTGGCTGACTACCAAGGCACCGCCAGAGGCTATGACGCTGTGTTAGCCCTGCTCAAGCGGGTTCAGCAAGAACACCCTGGCTTTACCTTCTCCCCGCAGCCCATTACCTGGAACCACGACCTTGGCCGCGTCACCTGGCATTTCGGCCCCAAAGACAAGCCCAAGCTGATGTCGGGTGAAGATATCTTCACCCTTCGCGATGGCCGCCTTGCCAGCTTGCACGTTTTTATCAATCAACCATAACCGGAGCCCTGTCATGAAAATCGTTGCTTCCTTCTTTGCCGCCCTGACGCTACTGCTGAGCGCCAGCAGCCAAGCGGCCCTCATCAACAGCCCCGGTATCGACCACGTCGGCATTACCGTGCCTGACCTCAAGCAGGCCGAGACCTTCTTAACAGACACCTTTGGCTGTGTACCGGTCACCCACATCGGCCCCTTTGAGATGAGCCACTCCCTGTCCCCTGACCGCAGCAAACAGGTGGCACCACGCGCCCAAAGCATCTCTATCACCATGATGCGCTGTGGCCATGGCTCTAATGTTGAACTATTTGCTTATCAAGATGATACCGCCAGCAAAGTGATACCTGACGCCGAATCGCTGGGGGCGTCCCACATCGCCTTTTACACCGACGATGTCCAGGCCAGCGTGGCCAAACTCAAAGCGCAGGGCCTGACCATCATTGGTGAGCCCATCACCATGCCCAGCGGCGATACCCAAGGGGAAACCTGGGTGCATTTTCTGTCCCCCTGGGGCTCGGAGATGGAGCTGGTGGGCTACCCCAACGGTAAGGGATATGAGAAGCACAGCAACATCAAACTGTGGAACCCCAAGCATCCTGCCAAGTAAAACGACCAACCATAAAAAGCCGGGCTGATGCCCGGTTTTTCTATTTGGAAAGAGGGCGAAGCCCTAAGGCAAGGTGCCCAGTAGCCGGTCCATGGCTCGGTACTGCATGGCTTCACTCAGGTGCGCCTGGGTGATGGCCTCGGCCTTTTGCCAATCGGCCAGGGTGCGGGCCACTTTCAGCAGTTTGTGATGCACCCTCGCTGAAAGCCCCAGGGCCTGCAAGGTGGCGTCGTACCACTGGGCCAGCTCTGGTGGCAGTTGGCAGGCATGACGCATCGGCTCCCCTTCAAGGTCGGCATTCAAGCAGCCCTGGCGCGAGAACTGGCGCTGCTGGCAGGCCGCCACTTTGGCCCTGAGCTCGTCGTTGTCGGGGCCGCTGGGCGCCTGGCCAGCAAGGCTCCCCGGCGGCAGCATGGCCACCTCCACTTGCAGGTCGATACGGTCCAAAAAGGGGCCGGAGAGCTTAGCCAGATAACGGCGTATTTGGTCAGGGCTACAGCGGCAGGCCCGGCGCGGATTGCCAAAATGGCCACAGGGGCAAGGGTTGGCAGCCGCCACCAAGCGAAACCGGGCTGGGAACCGGGCCTGGTGGGCAGCGCGGCTGATACTCACTTCACCGGTTTCCATGGGTTCGCGCAGGCAATCGAGCACTTTGCGGTCGTACTCGGCGATTTCGTCCAAAAAAAGAACCCCGTTATGGGCCAAGGAAATCTCCCCTGGCCTTGGCATCGAGCCGCCGCCCACCAGCGCCACCGCCGAGGCAGTGTGATGGGGTGTGCGCCAGGGGGGCTGGCGCCAGCTACCGGTATCGCGGGGCTTGCCGGCCAGGGAATAAATGGCGGCGCTCTGCTGGGCGCAGTCTTCGCCAAGGGGCGGCAAAATACCTGGCAGGCGCCGGGCCAGCATGGACTTACCGGTGCCGGGCGGGCCGATAAAGAGCAGGTGATGGCCGCCAGCCGCCGCCACCATCAGCGCTCTTTTTGCCTGGGCCTGGCCGACCACATCGTTCAGGGAAAGCGGGTCTGGCGCCGCAGACTGGGCAGCGGCCAGCGGCGCCAACAATGCCAGCGCCTGCTGCCCGGCCAGATGGGCACACACCGCCAGCAAGGTGGGCGCGCCATAGGCTTTCAGACTGGGCAGCAAGCTGGCCTCTTCACGGCACGCCTCGGGAAAGAGCGCCGCCCGGCCCGCCTTTTGGCAGGCCAACAGCGCCGGCAACAAACCGGTGCAGGGGCGAAGCTCACCAGACAGCGCCAGTTCGCCGTACAGCTCCAGCCGGCCGTTGTTCTCCATGGGCAGTTGGCTTGAGGCCTGCAAAATGCCGATGGCGATGGCCAAGTCGAAACGGCCACCCTCTTTGGGCAGCTCGGCCGGGGCCAAGTTGACGGTGATGCGCCGGGCGGGGAACTCAAAGCCGGCGTTGAGGATGGCGGCGCGGACCCGCTCCCTGGCCTCGCGCACCGAAGCCTCCGGCAGCCCCACCAGGGCAAAGGCGGGCAGGCCGTTGCCGATGTCTACCTCGACGGTGACCAGCGGCGCATCCATACCCAGCTGCGCACGGCAATAAAGCGTTGCAAGTGCCATAGTTATCCGTACCTTGCGTTCGTCCTTGTAACAAATTGATAATAGCCTCAACACGGGCTTAAAAGGGTGATCACACTGCTGCTGCGCCTCTTTCTCCTCTGGCTACTGTCCTTGCCAAGCTGGGCAACACCACTGCTGGCTCCGCCCTACCTGCCACCGCAGGTACTGGATGTGCGTAGCGGCCTGAGCCAGAACACCGTTGAGGCCATCTATCGCGACCACAATGGCTTCTTGTGGTTTGCGACCCAAGATGGCCTGAACCGCTATGACGGCACTCAGATCAAGCGCTTTTACGCCGAAGCCGACAGCAGCGCCAACCCCTACGGCCTGGCCAGCAATCACCTCACGGCCCTTACCGGCGACAACGAAAACCAGCTCTGGCTAGGTACCGCCAACGGCGACTTGCAACGCTTTGATGGCAAGCTCTTCCGCAGCTACCAGACCCCTTGGCAACACCAGTACATCAGCCACCTGGCGAGCGTTGGCCATCAGTTAGCCGTGGCCAACGACCTGGGATTGTGGCTGTTGGATCTGGGTAGTCAGCAATGGCAAAAGGTGCTGGACGGTAAGGTCAAAGATCTTGCCGCGTCCGGTAACGCCCTGTGGGTGCTGACCGCAGATGGCCGCTTGTTCGAACTTGAAGACAGCCAACTAACCCTGAAACTGACCCGCCCCGACTTGCAGGCCCTGACCCTCGACCCCAAGGGCATGCTGTGGCTGGCAGGAGACGGCCAGCTGTGGCACTACACCGATAGCGGCCTGATCCAGGTATTGCAGTGGGCCTCCTTTGCCGAGCACCCGGCATTGAAACTCATGGCCGACGGCAAGGGCCATTTTTATCTGGCCCTCAAACGCCGGGGCCTGATGTGGTTGGACCCTTATCACCAAAAAGCCGAGCAATTGCTGCAAGGCACGCAGCACAACCTGGTGGATTGGCCACGGACCCTTTATGTCGACGCCGACAACCAGCTCTGGGTGGGGACCTTTTCCCGAGGCGTTATCCATCTGCCGGGCCATGACGGCGCCATCCGCTACTTTAGCCACGGTGAGCCACAGGCCAACCAGAACAATGTGCGCAGCCTGCTTAAAGACGCCCAAGGCCTTTGGATTGGCACCATGGGCAATGGCCTGTGGCGCATCGACAACCAAGGCCAGTACCACAACTACAACGCCGAGCTGGCCCGCCTGACCGGCCAGTCGCCGACGCGTTTTTTACTGGTGGTCACGGCCCTGGCGAAAGACTCGCAAGGAGACCTGTGGATTGGCACCAACCAAGGCCTGATACGCTACGACAACCAGCAGCAATGGCAGTGGTTTAGCACCGAACAAGGCCTGAGCGATCCCTTAATCTGGTCACTGCTGTGGCATAACGGGCAATTGCTGGTGGGCACGGAGAAAGGTCTTGATGCCTTCAACGGCGAGACCTTCTCCCACCGTGATAGCCAGGCACAGTTCTATGCCCTGGCCGAGCATCAAGGGGTAGTGATGGCCGCCACCGGCAAGGGTTTTTGCCGGCTGGAGCCAAGAGCCCGTTGCTGGGGCAAGCCGCAAATCACCGGCCGCGGCCGCGGCCTGCTCAGTGATGGCAATAATGGCTGGTGGGTTGGCACTCAGAAAGGCCTGGTGCATCTGGGAGCCCAGGATCAGCTCACCCTGTATCAAAAGCAGCCGGGCCTGGAAGACGACACCATCTACGCCGTAGCACAAGACAGTGAAAACCAGCTTTGGCTCAGTACCAACCGTGGCCTGGTGTTGTTCAACCCAAGCCAGGGCCGCTTTTCGGCGCCGCCCATCGACCAGTTCATTCTTGAGTACAACGGCAATGCCGTTTTTAAGGACGGCAACGGCCTGCTGTATTTTGGCGGCGTTAATGGGCTGGCAGAGATCCAATTCGGCGCCAATAACAACCTCGGCGCCCACTATGCGTTGCAATGGGTAGGCGCCTCGGTCAACGGCCAACCCCACAACCTCAACAGCGATGAAGTGCTGGTACTGCCCCCCGATATCAGCCGGCTCAGCCTGTCCTTTGCCGACCTGGATTTTGGCCATGGCAACAACCAATACCTCTACCAGTTAGATGGCCCCTGGCAGCCTCTGGGCATGGGCAAGGAAGTGGTGTTTACCCACCTCACCCCAGGCCATTACCAGCTCAAACTGCGCCGCCTTGGGGATCCTCAGCCGCCGCTGCTACTGAACCTGGAAGTGCTGGAGCCGTGGTATCTGCAACCGGTCAACCTGCTGTGGGAGATCTTACTGCTGGCACTGCTGGTCGCCTGGCTTTGGTACCGCTGGTGGCTGCGCCGTGAGCGAGGCATTGCCCTGCGCCGGGCACTGGCCGACAGCGAACAGCGGCTGCGCCTGGCCATGGTGGCCTCTGGCTACGGGGTATGGGATTGGGACTGGCAAACCCAGGCGGTGGTGCGCACCGGCCTCGATTTTCTTGGCTATCAAGACGGTGAAATTGCCCCTAATCGGCGCGGCTTGTCACAGCTGGTAAATCCCGAAGACCAGCCCAAAATCATTGCCGCCATTAAGCGCCACCTTAAGGGCCAGGACGACCACTACCACTGCATTTACCGGCTGCGCCATGCCAAAGGCCATTGGCTGTGGGTGCAGGACCGGGGCCGGGTGGTGGCCAGAGACGACAACGGCAAAGTGCTGCGCATGGCCGGTACCCACCGGGACATCAGTGCCGAGCGAGCTCAGGAGCGGCAGTTGCAACTGTCAGACCTGGTCACCCGCGCCATGTCAGAAGGGGTAGTGGTGACCAATGAGCGGCTGGATATTATCAACACCAACCCGGCCGTGGAGACGCACTTGGCCACCCCCACCGAGACGCTACTGGCGCTCAAACCTTGGCGGTTTTTACCAAAGACCACCCGCCTCGGCCTGCTGCGCAAAATTCGCGGCGCCCTCAAAGACCAAGGCAGTTGGGCCGGGGAGCTGCGCATTCAGGATGGTCATGGCCAACTCAAGCTGTTGGAAACCGAGATCCACTGGGCACAAGACCAGGCCCAGGGCGCCAACCTAGTGGTTTTGTTCAGTGACATCACCCAGCGTAAAGCCGCCGAAGAGGAGCTGCGTTATCTCGCCAACTTTGACCCCTTAACCGGCCTGCCCAACCGCACCCTGTTCCGTGATCGCCTGGGCCATGCCATGACCCGTGCCAACCGCACCGCCCAGCAAGTGGCGCTGCTGTTTTTGGATCTCGACCACTTCAAGCACGTTAACGACTCCCTGGGCCACGAGCTGGGCGACCGGCTGCTCAAGGAAGTGGCCCAGCGCCTGCTCCATGCCGTGCGTAGCTACGACACCGTGGCTCGCCTGGGGGGCGATGAGTTCATCATCATCATGGAAGACGTCAAAGAAACCCTCACCACCACTCTGGTGGCCGAAAAGGTCATGCAGGCGCTGGAGCCGCCGGTGGTGCTGGCCGGGCACCGGGTGTCGGTCACCCCGAGCATCGGCATTGCCCTTTACCCTCAAGACAGTACCGACCCCAACACCCTGCTGCGCTACGCCGATACCGCCATGTATCACGCCAAAGCCCGGGGCCGGGGCAACTTCCAGTACTACACCAACACCATGAACGCCGCCGCCCAGCGCCGCTTGGCGTTGGAACACGGCCTGCGTCAGGCTCTGGAAGAAGGGGGCCTTAGCCTGCGCTACCAGCCGCGTATCCGCCTTGGCAATAATCTGGTGGCCGGGGTTGAGGCGCTGTGCCGCTGGCATCACCCCGAGCTTGGGGAGATCCCCCCCAGCGACTTTATCCCCCTGGCTGAAGAAACCGGCCTTATCAGTGCCCTGGGGCAATGGGTGCTACGCGAGGCCTTAACCCAGCAAAAGGTCTGGCGCCAGCAAGGTATCATCTTGCAGATGGCCGTGAATCTCTCGGCCCGGCAGTTTCAAGACCACGACTTGCCAGGCCAGGTCACCCAGCTGCTGCGCGATTTGGACCTGCCGCCGGATGCGCTGGAGCTGGAGCTGACCGAATCCATGCTGCTCTCAAACAAAGACAACGCCGCCAAGCAGATCGCCCGGCTGCGCCACAGCGGCATCAGGGTAGCCCTTGACGACTTCGGTACCGGCTATTCAGCGCTCTCGTACCTGACCGAGCTGCGCTTTGACATCCTCAAACTCGACCGCAGCTTTGTAGCCAAACTGCCACAGGAAAAAGAGCCGGTGGCCATCATCAAAGCGGTGGTGGAGCTGGCTCATAGCCTTAACATGCAGGTGGTGGCAGAAGGGATAGAGACCGATGCCCAGCTCAACTGCCTGCGCGCCCTCGATTGTGACGAAGGCCAAGGCTACCACTTCGCCCGGCCACTCACGGCCGGGGAGCTGGAGCATTGGTTAGGGCATTGGCTGGGTTAAAGCTCTGGCGCGGGCGCCATGGCGGTCAGGGTACAGCCGTGGCGCGGCGCCTGCTGGCAGGCAAGGCGAATACCCTGGGCCAGCTGTTCGCTGCTGAGCAGGCGCTTTTCGTTGCTGGAGATAGGCAACGGCAGTTCGCCGCTGGTACGCACCAAACACCCGCCACAGCGGCCGCCGCCGTTGCAGGGCCCGGTCACCGGCAGCCCCACTTGCTCAAGGCGCTGGGCCAGGGTGCCGGGGCCGGCGGCAAGGGCCGGCAGCGGGAAGCCATCGAGCATCACCGGCTGATGGCGACGGCGCTGCAGCAAGCGCTGCACCCCCATCCACAAGCCGCTTAAGATCAAGGCCATGGTCACCAGGCTGGTCAGTTTCACCAGCCATTGGTTGAAGTTCTTGCCGTTACCCCACCAGTCCATGAAATGCAGCCGCAGCAGCCAGGGCGCCAGCCAGTATTGGTTGGATTGAATGTTGCCATCATCCCCCAGCTCTACCTTAAAGCCACCAGGCAGGGAGCTTTGCCAGCCATGGTCGAGGCGCTCCATGGGGCCGATATCCAAACCGGGGAAGTATTGGGCAAACAGCACCTGGGCATCGCCCTGGGACATAGGGGTCAGTACCTGGCCGTCAACCTTGATGCGGGTTTTACCCAGCAGGGTAATGGCGCCCACCGAGCCAGCACCAGCCGGCGGTTGCGGCAGTACCAGCGCCTTGGCATCCAGGGGTTCTGGTACCCGAGGCACCGGCAGCGGCGGTGTGGGCAGCATGCCCAAAGCCAGCCCGGTGACCACCCAAATCAGCAGCTGCGTCCCCACCAGCAGCGCCAACCAGCGATGCCAGCGGCTCATGGGGCGGGCCTTGTAAAACGGGTGCGCAGCCACAGCAAGCTGCCGCTTAGCATCAGCAGCAGCGACAAGCCGCACATGGCCTGGAACCAAGGCAGGTTGATGCGGCTACGCTGGCTGTAATCCATGATATGCAGCGCCCAGGCAGCGTCGAACCAGCGCCAGTAACGATGGCGCTGGGTCAGCAGGGTACCGGTTTTGTCGGAGAGGTACAGGGTGGTGTCGAAGGCGTCGTCAAAACGTACTTGCCACACCGGCAGCGGGCGGTTGCCCAGTTCACGCGGTGCGTCTTGTTCGATATGAGTAACTTGGGCCACGTCGCCCTTGCCCCGGTAATAGCCTTTGGCCAACTGGCCCACATCTTCTGGCCCCAACAGGAACGGCAAGCCGTTGACGGCGTCCAGCAAGAAGGCGGTGGTTTCGGTGAGCACTTCGTATACCGGGTGACCCATGCGGGTAGTGAGGGTCAGCTGGCGGGTGTCCGGCGGCAATTTCAGCGCGACAGGGGCAACATAACCGGGCTGCCAGGCCAGAGGATCGGGATGGGCGTCAACCAGTGGCTTACCGTGAATAAAATCCAGGCTGACCCACACCATGTAAAGGCCGGTAGCCCCCCAGATAAACATCTGGATGCCGGTTACCCACCCCAACCACAGGTGCCAGCGCCGCCACCTCATGACACCCATTTTTCCACCTTAAAAAGTCGATTTTCGATCAGCTGTCGCCCAGCTCTGCACCTTTTTCCAGCGCATCGACACGGGCTTCCAGAGCATCGAGTTTTTCCCGGGTTTTCAGCAGCACCCGGCTTTGTACGTCAAATTCGTCGCGGCTGACCAAGTCCAGCTTCATCAACTGGGCTTGCAGTACCTGCTTCACACGGCTTTCCACTTCACCACTGAAGGCCTTGACCCCAGGCGGCAGCGCCTCGGTGATCTGCTTAGCCAGCTCTTCGAGTTTCTGGGTGTTGATCATGATGCTCTCCTTTTCGCCAGCAACGGCATGGGGCAGTTTACCTCAAGTTTCCTTACCGCTTCTTGAAATCACGGCCCGGCGTTTTACAAGGTGATGGCCGCCCAACTGGCATCGCGGACCACCTCAATTTCAGCTTGTGTCAGGGTCAGCTTTCCTGCCAGCTGTTTGAAGGCCAAGTCGGCACAGACTTCGAAGGTAAGGGTGGCAAAAATCTCGTCGTGCATCTCTTTGAACACCCCTTGTTCCCGGCCTTCCTGCCAGAAAGCCGTAATGGGGGCAAAAACCCGGTCTTCAAGGTCTTGCATCTGCTGGCGGTCGGCTTCCAGCGGCAGGCGCTCAAACTGATATTTGCTGACCAGCACATCCGGCATATCCAAAAAAAGCTGCCAGGAACACTGCCACAGGTAGTCAAAACGCTCACGCAGGCTGGCGGCGGTGTCGTAGCCCCGGAACAGCTCGGCGGCCACATCGTGGATGATCTGCCCATGCAGGGCTTTGATCATGCTGGTTTTGGAATCGAAATAGCGATAGATGGTCCCGGCCGCCACCCCAGCTTCCTTGGCCACCAACTGCATGGATAATCCGTGAAAGCCATACAAGGCCAACAAGCGCCCGGTGGCATCGAGGATTAATTGCCGTTTGTCGGCCGGTTTGCTGTGATCGATCATGGTCGGATGAGTGAATGAACGTTCATGCATTCTACCAGAGGTGATACACAAGGCCAGTGCTGCATAAGGTACAATGTCAGGCTCTGTGTGATCCCGGGCCCGCCAATGAAACTCAACCCTAGCCAAGACGAAGCCGTCAAATATATCTCCGGCCCCCTGCTGGTGCTGGCCGGTGCCGGTTCGGGCAAGACCCGGGTGATCACCAACAAGATTGCCTATCTGGTGCAGCAATGCGGCTGGCAGGCCAAGCACATTGCCGCCGTTACCTTTACCAACAAAGCCGCCAGGGAAATGAAAGAGCGGGTCGCCCAGACCCTGGGCAAGGCCGAGGCCCGTGGCCTGACCGTGTCTACCTTCCACACCCTGGGGCTGACCATCCTGAAAAAGGACGGCCACCACCTGGGCCTGCGTGCCGGCTTTACCCTCTTTGACGAAGCGGACATGAGCCAGGCCCTCAAGGAAATCGGCGCCAAGGCGCTGCAGGACGACAAAGATCTGCTTAACCAACTGATGTGGCGCATCGGCCAATGGAAGAACGACCTGATACTGCCGGACCGGGCCAAGGTGCAGGCGGTGGACGGCAAGGAAGCGGCCTTTGCCGAAATTTACGACCGCTACACCCAGTACATGCGGGCCGTAAACGCCCTGGATTTTGACGATCTCATCCTGCTGCCCACCCTGCTGCTGGCCGGCAACGAAACGGTGCGCGAACGCTGGCAAGACCGCCTCCGCTACCTGCTGGTAGACGAATACCAAGACACCAACACCAGCCAGTACGAACTGGTCAAATTGCTGGTGGGCGAGCGGGCCCGCTTTACCGTGGTGGGGGATGACGACCAGTCCATCTACTCCTGGCGCGGCGCCCGGCCGGAAAACCTGGTGCGGCTTAAGGACGATTTTCCCGGCCTGAAACTGGTCAAGCTGGAGCAAAACTACCGCTCCAGCGCCACCATCTTGCGCAGCGCCAACATCCTTATCGCCAACAATCCCCACGTCTACGAGAAGGAGCTGTTCTCGGAGCTGGGCCAGGGCGAGCGGCTCAAGGTGATGATGGCCAACAACGAAGATCACGAAGCGGAGCGGGTGGTGGCGGAGATCCTCTCCCACAAGTTTTTGAACAAGACCCACTACAAGGACTATGCCGTGCTGTATCGCGGCAACCACCAGTCCAGGCTCCTTGAAAAGGCGCTGATGCAAAACCGCATCCCCTATCGCATCTCCGGTGGCACCAGCTTCTTCTCCCGGGCCGAGGTCAAGGACATCATGGCTTACCTGCGCCTGTTGGTGAACCCGGACGACGACACCTCGCTGCTGCGCATCATCAACGTGCCGCGCCGGGAAATCGGCCCGGTAACCCTGGAAAAGCTCGGCCATTACGCCAGCTTGCGAAAAACCAGCCTCTTTGCCGCCAGCTTTGACCTGGGTGTTGAACAGCATCTGACCGGCCGCGCCCTGGAAGCGGTGCAGGGCTTTACCCGCTGGCTGACCGATCTGCAAGAAGAAGCCAAAAGAGGCGAGCCGGTCGAGGCAGTCAGGGAGCTCATTCGTGGCAGCCACTACGAAGACTGGCTCTATGAAAGCTCGCCCTCGGCCAAGGCCGCCGAGATGCGCATGAAAAACGTCTCCACCCTTTTTGGCTGGATTAGCGGCATGCTCAAGGGCGACGATCTGGACGAACCCATGAGCCTGCAAGACGTAGTCACCCGCCTGACCCTTCGCGACATGATGGAGCGCCAGAGCGAAGAGGGAGAAGCCGACCAGGTGCAGCTAATGACCCTGCACGCATCCAAAGGCCTGGAATTCCCCTACGTCTATCTGATTGGCATGGAAGAAGGGCTGCTGCCGCACCAGAGCAGCATCGACGAGGACAACATTGAAGAAGAGCGTCGCCTGGCTTACGTGGGCATCACCCGCGCCCAGCGCGAGCTAACCTTTATGCTGTGCCGCGAGCGCCGCCAGTTTGGCGAAAGCATTCGCCCCCAGCCGTCACGCTTTCTCGACGAGTTGCCTCAGGACGACTTGGTGTGGGAGCACCGCCAGCCACCGCCGACACCGGAAGAACGCCAAGCCAAGGGCAAGGCCAATATCGCCAACCTGCGGGCCATGTTTAACAAGGAATAAGCGGAATAATGAAAAGGCTCAGGCGCAGAGCATCAGCTCGGCCTGGGCGGTGGCCAAAGGCTGGCAGAGGTACTCGCCCTGACCGTAAGCGCAGCCCATGCTTTGCACGGCTTGCAGCTGGTTTTCTTCTTCGATGCCGTGGGCAATCAGCGGCACTTTAAGGTAACGGGACACGGCAATCACCGACTGCAAAAGGCTCTGGCCCCGCTCATGCTCGGTGACTTGGCGCAGGAAATGCGGGCTCATCTTCAGCGCCTGGAAGTGGTGCTGCATCAGCACCGACAAGGTGGCCGAACCGGCGCCGAAGTGGTCCAGAATCAAACCCACCCCTACTTCCTTGAGGGCGTTGAGGGCCTCATCCAAGCCCGGCGACGGCTGGATAAGCACGTTCTCGCGGATCTCCACCATCAGCTGGCCAGGGGTCAATTCATGCTCTCTGACCTGCTCTACCAGATGCTTCATAAAGGCGCTGTTTTGCAGGCTGCGGGCCGACAGGTTGACCGACACAAATAACGGCTGATCGGTCAGCTGATGGCCCCAGAGGCTGAGCTGCCGGCAGGCCTGTCTCACCATCAGGGTGTCGATATCGACGATGATGCCGGTCTCTTCTGCCGCTTCCAAAAACAGCTCGGGCGTCAACTCACCGCCACCAGCGCGGGGCCAGCGGGCCAGCAGTTCAAAGCCGTGCAGTTTGCGCCCCGGCAGGCTGAAAATGGGTTGAAAGGCCGGGAAGATCTGCCCGGACTCCACCGCCAGGCGCAGCGCATTTTGCAGGCTGAAGCGGCTGATCAGATTCTCACGCATGGTGTCGTCAAAGAACACCATCTGCCCGCGGCCACGGGATTTGGCCTGGTACATGGCAGTATCAGCGTCGCGCAGTACGTCAGAGGCGTCCTTGTAGCGGCGCGACAGGTGCGCCACCCCCAAAGAGCACCCCGAGAATACCTGCTGCTCTTGGATCTCAAAGGGCTGGTGCAAGGCATTGATGATGCGCTGGCCTACCAAGGCCACGTCTTCATCGTGCTGCACGCAATCGAACAAAATCACGAACTCGTCGCCGCCGAGGCGTGCCACCATGTCGGTCTCGCGGATGCAGGCCTGCAGGCGCTGGGCTACTTGCTTAAGTAGCTGATCGCCGGCCAGGTGCCCCATGGAATCGTTGATGATCTTAAAGCGGTCCAAATCGATAAAGGCCACCACGTAACGGCGGTTGGGGTAGCGACTTAAGGACTTGAGCACCCGGTTGAGCTGGGTGGTAAAGAAAGCGCGGTTGGCAAGGCCGGTGAGGGCGTCGTGCATGGCATCGAAGCGGTGGCGCTCGGCCAGGGCCGCCTTTTCCTGCATTTGCCGGCGCAGGGCGCCGTTGGCCACTTCCAGCTCGCGGGTCCGCTCGGTGACCTTGGCTTCCAACTCACGTTTAGCCGCTTCCAGCATTTCCCGGTGCTGGCGCCGGGATAGGGCCTCGGAAACCGAGCGCGAGACAAAAGAAATCAGCTCCAAGTCTTCGCGCCGGTAACGGTTGGACTCGTCGTAGCTTTGCACCACCAGGGCGCCCACCACCTGGCCATCCACCACCAGCGGCCCGCCCAGCCAATGGAAGGCCTCGGTGCCTTCGGAATCGAGAATGCCCTTTTGGATAAGCTCGTCGCGGACCTTGCGGGTCACTAGCACCGCCTGGCCGTTACGCATCAGGTACTCGGTCAAGCCCTTGCCCGGTTTGCGGGCCTTGGCCTGTAGCTGGTGCTGGTCGACAAAATAGGGGAAGGTCAGCAGCTGCTTGCGATCCAGCAGGGCGATGTAGAAGTTGCGGGCGTCGATAAGCCGGGACACCTGGTCGTGCACCTGCACATAAAAATCCTGGGGGTCACCGTCGCTGTGGGCAAGCTCAGACAGATGCAGCATCACCGACTGGAAGGTCTCGGCCCTTTTACGCTCCTGCACTTCCCGGCGCAGCAGCTGGTTGCTTTCATGCAGGGCCTGGGTGCGCTCCATAATTTGCTGTTCTAAAAGCTCACGGTGGCGGATCCGCTCAAGGGTGTTGACCACCTGACGGGCCACGAAGGTCAGCAGCTGTTTGTCGTCTTCGTTGTAGCGGGTGCTGGCGTCGTAGCTTTGCACCACCATGGCGCCGATGATTTTATGGTCGAGTTTGAGGGGGATACCCAGCCAATCGAGGGAATCGGGGCCGATATGGGCAATTTCGCCTTTCTCCGCCAGTTGCTTGAAGCCGTCCCCCGACAGCAGCAGGGCATCGCCACTTCGCAGCAGATAGCCGGTCAAACCACGGTGCAGGTCCTGGGAGCTGACCGAGCCTGGGGTCATGTCGGGATCGGCCAAATCCACCATATAAACCAGCTCTATGGTGTCATCGAATTCGTGGTAGAGGGCAACGTAGAAGTTTTCAGCAGGCAGCAGATTGCCAATGATGCGGTGCACCATGGGGAAGAAAGAGGCGAGATCGTTCGCTTCGCTAGACAGCTCAGCAATGTCGAACAGGGCGTCCAATAAAACATCTTTGGCGCCCATGAGCGGCTTTTGGTCGTCCATGAGGCTCAAATTCTGCTGGGTGGCCGAAAATTAGGCGGTCAGACTTTTTAGCATGGAAATTAGGCAGACCACAATAATTAATTAACGAAAAAGCTAAATCTTATACAGGAATTGATAACCTTTATTTTGCCGACATGAATTCGATGGCGGCGCGCAGCTCCGCCTCGCTGCAATCGGGGCAGGCGCCCTTGGGTGGCATGGCATTAAAGCCATTGAGGGCATGCTGCACCAGGGTATCCATGCCTTTGGCCAGACGGGGCTGCCAGTCGTCAGTGTGGGGTTTGGGCGCATTGAGCATGCCGGTAGCATGGCAGGCAAAGCAGGCCTTCTGATAGACAACCTCGCCGCTGCGTTCACCGCCAGCCTGTGCCGTAGCAGGCTGATCCCCCTCGATATAAAGCTGGCCAACCGGTTGGATGCGCGCTTCGATAGCCTGGCGCTGGGCTTCACTGAGGCTATCAGCTCCCTGTGCCAGCCCGGCCCAGGCCAATAACAACCAGGATGCACCCCATTTTGCGATCATTTTCAGGTTCATATGCCCCCCACACCGTCTTTTAATTGACCTTCCTGGCCATAAAGTAGCCGAACAGCCGCTTTTAGGCACTTTTTTCCTGACTTACCGTAGACGACCCCATAGCAGCTCAGTATTATATGCCCTCGCCGGTCGGGCGCCCGTAGCTCAGCTGGATAGAGCGCTGCCCTCCGGAGGCAGAGGTCAGAGGTTCGAATCCTCTCGGGCGCGCCATCCCGATATATGGGCGTAAAGAATTTATGGTGGGCGTAGCTCAGTTGGTAGAGCCCCGGATTGTGATTCCGGTTGTCGTGGGTTCAAGTCCCATCGTCCACCCCATATTCGGTGCTTAGCGCAGTTTGGTAGCGCATCTGGTTTGGGACCAGAGGGTCGGGGGTTCGAATCCCTCAGCACCGACCAAAAAATAAAAAAGCTCGCATCATGCGGGCTTTTTTATTGCCCAAAATCAGCCATTCTGGCTAATAAGCAATCCTCACAAGCGGATTTTCACCCTCGCGCTCCTGGCCATCCTGCCAAAGTCGCTTTCACGCCGCCAACTGCCAGCAGGAAGTCAACTGCACCGCCCAGGCCTGGCATGTAGACCCAATAGACGGCCCGCACCCGGTAAAAGACGCCCCCAACATTGTGGATGCCTTTATCACTCAACCTGTCGAAGCACTTTCACCTGTCGCAAAGCGCCTTTGGCAAGCAGCAGTAAAAAACAGCCAAAGAAAAAGGGGCCTTGCGGCCCCTTTTTTTAATCTTTCTTCTGGGTCAGGTAATCAACCAACTCAAACAATTCTTCCTTAGAAGAAACCGAGCCCATGTTGACCTTGTATTTACCATTCACCACCACAGTGGGTACGCCGGTAATGTCGGCGCTCTGGGTGTTGCGCTCCATCTGGGCCAGGCGGCCGTTGACGGAGAAGGAGTTCACGGCGGAGTCAAAGTCCTCACCAGGAACGCCGGCAGCCACAAACACCTTGCGGATATCGTCGCGGCCGGTCAGGCGCACATGTTGCTCGTGGATAGCGGAGAACATTTTGGGCGCCACTTTGTCTTCCACGCCCAGCAGTTCCATCACCGCGTAGGAGCGGGAAAGCTCCACACCGAGGTCGCGGCCCAGAAAGTCCACGTGGTTACGGGTGAACTTCACATCTTTGGGCAACTGCGCAGCCAGCTCGTGCACGATGGGCTCGAAGCGGTAGCAGTGGGGGCACAGGAAAGAGAAGTACTCGGTCACTTCAGGTTGGGCAGTAGGCGCTGCCATTTTAATGACGTCGTAGTTTTCCCCTTCCTTGAAATCCTTGGCAAACGCAAAGGGAACAAGGCAAAGGGCAACCAGGCCCAACAACAGATTTTTCATAGTTATCCTCGGGAATGGCATTTTCGCCGCTAGCCTAACACAAAATACATCACCGCTAAGGCAGCGGCGATGAACGGAAAGTTTCATTCATTTTTTCGTAGCCAGATACTCAATCAGGGCCTGAAGTTGGGCCGGTTGCGGCACCGCCGCTCGGTTGATGCGGTATTTGCCGTTAACAATCAGATCCGGCACCGCCGTCGGTTGCAAGGCCTCTACCCGCTGGCGCATTTGGTTCAGGCGGCTTTCCACCTGGAAGGAGCGGGCGGCGTTGTCAAAATCGCTGCCACTGACCCCGGCGGCTACAAAGGCAGCCCGCACGTCACGCAAATCCCGGTAGCGCACCTTAAAACGGTGCACGCTGTCGAAGATCTTCGGCGACACCTTGGCCTCGACGCCAAGGGTTTCCATGATGGCCCAGGCCCTGGCCATCAACTTGCCGGTACTGCCCCCCAAGGCTTCGATATGTACCTTTTCAAAGGCGATGTTGGCCGGCAGCTTGCTGCGTACGCCGTCGAGGGTGCCTTCAAGGGCGTAGCAATGGGGGCAAAGGAAGGAGAAAAACTCCAGCAGCTCTGGCCGTTCAGTGCCCGAGGCACCTTTTATTATCTGGTAGTCCTTACCGGCCTGAAAATCCGCCGCAAAGAGCGGCAGGGCAAGCAACATAAAGAGCGCAAAAAGTCCTTTTTTCATTGGCTTGGGTCAGTTGCGTGACAGGTTTTTAAACTGGCACAGCTTCACATGCCGGTCAATAATCGCAGCGGCGGTTCGTTAAGTGCCGCCAGGCTTTCCTTGAAATTGAGGATCTGGTTTTCCCAGTGCCGCGGCTCGGCAAACCAGGGGAAAGCCAAGGGAAAGGCCGGGTCGCCCCAGCGCTGGGCCAGCCAGCCCAGATGTTGCACCTGGCGCAAGGCCTGCAGGGGCGCCACCAACCGCAGTTGCCGCCCATCAAAATCCATAAACTGCTCATAGGCCTCCACCAGCACCGCCAGTTGGCTCTCTTGCTCGTGGCGGCTGCCACAAAGCAGCATCCATAAATCTTGCATAGCCGGGCCCTGGCGGGCATCGTCCAGGTCCAGTACGAAGAGCCCCTGACTGCCTTCAAGGAAGTTACCGGCATGACAATCGCCGTGCAGGCGAAGCGTTGGCACCTGCACCTGGGCAAAGGCCGCTAAGGTGGCGTCTACCAGCGGTTTCAAAATGGCGTCCAAGGGTCGCTGCAGATAGTCGGGGATTTGCTGGCTCTCGTTGATGGCAGTAACGGCATTAGCCAACAACAGCGCCGGGTCGAGCCGCTCACGATGGCTAAAAGGGGTTTTGGCGCCCACCTGATGCAGCCGACCCAAGTACTGGCCCAAGGTATCGAGGGTATCAAGATCGGCAATTTCCACCGGCCGACCGCCCACCGAGGGATAGAGCGCCAGGCGATAGCCCTGGCAGTGGTGCAGGGTTTTGCCATGCAAACGATGGGGCGCCACCACCGGCACCTCGGCCGCTGCCAGCTCCTCGGCAAAGTCGTGTTCTTCTTGGATTTGTGCATCGCTCCAGCGGGCTGGCCGGTAGAACTTCACCACCCAGCGTTTGCGGTCGTCGTCGAGGAACTGGTAGACGCGGTTTTCAAAGGAGTTGAGCGCCAGCAGGCCTGAACTAACACCAATGTCCAACTCGTCAAGGGCATTGAGGATGGTGTCCGGGGTGAGGTCGGAGAAATTGAAGCGCGACATGAATACCCTTGTGGCCAAAGCGTTACGCCATTATCCACGGCCTGGCACGGCAACACGAGCCGCATTCAGGACTTTTGCAGCAGCGCCCGGTCTTTGCCGACCTTGAGCATGGCCAGGATTTGCTGCTGGGAAGCCTCAAGGATGCGGCGGCGCTCTTCGTCGTCGGCAATGACCTTGGCCATGGTTACGGCGCCCACCAGAGACGCCAAAATGGCCCTGGCCTTGTCACGAATGAGCGCCGGGCCGTCCTGCACCTTGTGCAGCCGATTAAGGGCGATGATGCGCCGCTCCAGCATGGTGCGCAGATGCTCGTAGGAGCTTTGGAACAACTGGCGGATACGGTCGTTGTCGTTGCCAATTTCGTTGAACAGCACCGCTTCGGGGCCGGGCCCGACATTGCCGCTCTGGCGCAGCCCCCAGTAGTTGGCGGCCAGGGCGATAAGTTTTTTCACCGGCAGCGGCGTTTTTACCAGCCGGGAGCGGCCGCTGTCTTTGAGGGTTTCAACAAAAGAGGCCGAGTACAGTGCTTCTTTGGAGTCGAAATGGGCATAGAAGGCGCCGTGGGTCATGCGCGCTTCTTTCATGATCTGACTGATGGAGACCTTTTCAAAGCCGTGGCGGCTGAACAGCTCGGTAGCGGCCGCAATGATCCTGGCCCTGGACCTGGCTTTCTGGTCCTTTGGGTGAGACATGGCGCTGCTCCTTACTTAACCGGAATGAATATTACCTTGATCATATAGTGCCGGACGCTAGGGTTTGGGCCAGAAAACACTTTGGCTCTGGAGTCCCTGATGAACTCACCTATCGTTATTACCGGCATGGGCATGGTCAGCCCTCTTGGCTGCGGCGTCAAGGCAGTATGGCAGCGCCTGACCGCTGGTCAGTCCGGTCTTGGCTTTATCGACCGCTTCGACACCAGCGAATTCCCCATCAAAATTGCAGGCCTAGTGCCCACCATCGACCAAGACGCCGATGCCGGTTTTGATGTGGACGCCATCATCGAGCCCAAAGAGCGCAAGAAGCTCGACCCCTTCACCGTCTACGCCCTGGCCGCCGCCAAAGAAGCGCTGGAGCAGGCCGGCTGGGCGCCTCAAAGCGTCGAAGACCAGGAAGCCACCGCCACCATCATCGGTACCGGCATCGGCGGCTTTACCACCATCACCAGCGCCCAGCAGACCCTCGACAGCCGCGGCTACAAGCGCCTGTCACCCTTTACCGTACCGGCCTTCCTGGCCAACCTGGCCGCCGGCAACCTGTCCATCAAATACGGCTTTAAGGGCCCCATGGGCTGCCCGGTGACCGCCTGCGCCGCCGGGGTGCAGGCCATAGGCGATGGTATGCGTATGATCCGCAGCGGCGAAGCCAAAGTCGCCCTGGTGGGCGGCACCGAGTCGTGTGTCGACCCATTGTCCCTGGCGAGCTTTAACGCCCTTAAGGCCCTTTGCACCCAAACAGACGACCCGGCCAGCGCCTCGCGCCCCTTTGACGCCGCCCGCAGCGGCTTTGTAATGGGCGAAGGGGCCGGGCTGTTGGTGATTGAAACCCTTGAGCACGCCCTGGCCCGAGGCGCCAAGCCACTGGCGGTACTGAGCGGCTATGGCACCAGCTCTGACGCTCACCACATTACCTCCGGCCCGGAAGACGGCGCCGGCGCGGCGGCGGCGGTGCGCCGCGCCCTGACCATGGCCGGTCTTAAGCCTCAGGACATCGGTTATATCAATGCCCATGCCACCTCCACGCCGGTAGGCGACAGGGCCGAGATAGCCAGCCTGCGCAACGTCTTTGGCGCCGATTTGCCCGCCATCCCGGTCTCGTCTACCAAGTCTGCTACCGGCCACCTGCTGGGCGCCGCCGGCGGTGTGGAGAGCATCTTTACCGCCCTGGCGGTAATGAACGACACCCTGCCGCCCACCCTCAACCTCGATGAGGTGGACGACACCATGGCCGACCTCGACCTGCTACCCAACCACAGCCGCCAGCAGGCCACCGCCCATGCCCTATGCAACGGCTTTGGCTTTGGCGGCGTCAACGCTGCGCTGATAGTCAGCAAGCTCCCCGGCTAACCCCAGGCCCGCCACTCGGCGGGCTTTTTATTTGCAGCAGGTTGGCGTTTTTACACTAGGCTCAGAGAGTCACAATTAAGCAAACCCTGTTGCAATGCAGCCCACTCCGGCCAATCTTTCCCTCGAGCAACTGGCGTTGTTAGTCAACGCCTTGCCCGACCCGGTTTTCATCCTCACCCGTAGCGGCCGCTACGCCGGTATTTTTGGCGGCACCGATCTGCGTTATTACCACGACGGCAGCGCCTTGGTGGGTAAACAACTGCACGAGGTGCTGGTGCAGGAAAAGGCCGACTGGTTCTGCCAGCAAATTGCCCAGGCCCTGGCCCAGCAACAATTGCATATCGTCGAATACGGCCTGGGCGGCCGTGATGTCAAAGGCCTGGAAGACGGCCCCGATGGCCGCATCTGGTTCGAGGGCCGGGTCCAGGCCCTGCCGTTTTTGGTGGCCTGTGAAGAGGCAGTGCTGTGGGTGGCCAGCAACATCACCGAGCGTCACGAGCTGGAAACGAGGCTGCGCCATTATTGCGATACCGACGAGCTGACCGGCCTCTATAGCCGGCGGCGGCTGATGCAAGCCCTGAATGAGCACTTCGCCGACTTTCAGCGCAGCGCCATTCCCTGCTCGCTACTGCTGTTCGATATCGACCACTTCAAGCACATCAACGACGACTACGGCCACCAGCAAGGCGACCAGGCCCTGCAACTGGCTGCCAAATTGTGCCGCCAGCAGCTCAGGCCGGCCGATATCTGCGCCCGCCTCGGCGGCGACGAATTTGTGGTGCTAATGGCTCACACCCCGCCCGATTTGGCCATGGCGGTGGCAGAGCGGGTCCGAATCCAACTGGCCAAAGGGCTGAAGGCGCAGCTGAGCCTGGCCCAGGGCGGCTCCATCAGCGGCGGGCTGACTGCCTTTGGCAGCGGCGACAGTTGCAGTGAAACGGTGCTGAAAAGGGCGGACGACGCCCTCTACGAAGCCAAGCGCACCGGCCGCAACAGGATTGTCAGGGCCGATGCGCCTGAACAGCGGCAGATCAGGTAAGGGCGGGTTCGGAGCTGAGGATGGTCAGGGCCAGTTGGATATGCTCGGCGGTCTCCCGGCCAAGCTCGGTGAGGTAACCGCCGTCGCGGGCACTTATCAGCCCTTTGTCAAAGAGCCGCTGGGTGGCGGCCACCAGCTGCGGCTCGGCGTCGTGGTGCACCTTGATGCCGGTTTGCACCGAGTTCAATGAGAAGCTGGAAAGAACACGAATTTCTTCAATCAGTTGCTGCGAAATGGCCATGGCCGGTTACTCCTTTTTTGTTGTCCTCCATACATAGCAGCCCACGCGCCCTTTTGCCGAGACAAATCGTACTTCTCTGGGGCAGGTCAATTCGGGTAGGGTGAAGGCACGTTGCCGGCAAGATGCTGGTTTTTAGGGAGAAAGCTCATGTCCATTCGTCTTGCCGCCCTGACAGCGGCCATTGCCCTGGCCCTTGGCGGTTGTGGCCCCAAAGAGGCCGGCACCCCGGCCCCTCAGCAAAGCCAGGCCAAGGCTCAGGTTGATGTTACCGCTCTTGCCGACCAGTACTTTGAAGACAACCTGCAGCTCAACCCCTGCATGGGGGTGTACCTGGGGGATTATCGCTTCAACGACCAATACTGTCTGCAAACCCCGGCCCACTTTGAGGCCCAGCGGGCGCTGACCCAAAAATACCTGAATAAACTGGCTGCAGTGGACCCCAGCCGCCTTTCTGGCGAGCAGCGCACCACCTTTGAGATGCTGAATTTCGACCTGAACCTGGCCAAAGACGGCGAACGCTTCCCCAACGAACTGCTACCCATCAACCAGTTCTATAACGACTTTGCCACTTTCGCCCAACTGGGCTCCGGCACCGGCGCCCAGCCCTTTGCCACCGTGGCCGACTACGACGCCTTCTTAAAGAAAATCGACGGTTTTGCCCAAAATGCCGACCTTGAGATCGGCTACATGAAAGACGGTATGAGTAAAGGGGTGGTATTGCCCAAAATACTGGCCGAAAGGTTGCTGCCGCAGCTGCAGGCCATGGTGGTGGCAAGCCCCGAAGACAGCCTGTTCTGGGAGCCCATCAAGGCCCTGCCGGCCAGCTTCAGCGAGGCCGACAAAACCCGGCTGCAAGCGGCCTACCGCGCCGCCATCACCAACCAGGTGGTGCCCGCTTACCAAAAAATGCACGACTTTATCGCCGGCAGTTATCTGGCGGCTTGCCGTGACAGCGACGGCTGGGGCGGCCTGCCGGACGGCAAAGCCTGGTATGACTGGGAGATCCGCTCCCAGACCACGGTGACCGACATGAGCGCCGACCAAATACACAATCTGGGCCTGCAACTGGTGGACGACATCCACGGCCAGATGCAAAAGGTCCAGCAAGAGCTGGGCATTCCTGGCGATCTGCATGCGCTCTTTACCCACATGCAAAACGACCCAAGCGAGTACTTCAAGACCCCGGAGCAGGCTCTGCAGGCCTTTCGTGACCTCAAAACCAAGGTCGACGCCCAACTGCCGCGCTTTTTCGACAAAATGCCCAAGCAAGATTACGAAGTGCGGGCCACCGAGGCCTTTCGGGCCGCCAACTCCGCCGCCGGTGAATACCAGCCCGGCACCCCGGACGGCAAACGCAAAGGCATCTTCTACGCCAATATCTACAACCTGAAAGTGCAGCCCATTTACGGCATCACCACCTTGTCGCTGCACGAAGCCTCACCGGGCCACCACTTTCAGATCGCGCTGCAGATGGAGCAGGGCACCCAGTCCCGCTATCGCCAGTTCAGCGGCTATAACGCCTACGTGGAAGGCTGGGCCCTCTACGCCGAGACCCTGGGCAAGGACATGGGCCTGTACCAAGATCCCAACCAGTATTACGGCCACCTCTCCGACGCCTTGCTGCGCGCCATGCGCCTGGTGGTAGACACCGGCCTGCACGCCAAGGGCTGGAGCCACGACAAGGCCATTGCCTACATGCGCGACAACTCCAGCATGAGCGATGCCGATATTCAAAGCGAAGTAGAACGCTACATGGCGCTGCCGGGCCAGGCCCTGGGCTACATGCTGGGCCGCCGCGATATCGAAAAACTGCGTGACGAGGCCAAGGCCGCCCTCGGCGACAAGTTCGACATTCGCGCCTTCCACCATCAGGTGCTGGGTGTGGGCGCCGTGCCCCTGGCGGTGCTGGACGACCATATCCACCAGTGGATAGCGAGCCAGCAAAAAGCCTAACCCGCAAAAACCGGCCGCTAGGCCGGTTTTTTTTATGCCAGGGAATAGTCTCGCCGCTGCCACGTCTTACCCTCGCATTCCCCAACGAAGCGGAGTAAGACCATGCTAAAAGCCGTCCTTGGTGCCTCTACCCTGGCCCTGACCTTATTCAGTGGTGCCAGCCAGGCGCAAACCCAGCCCATCAAAGAAATTGTGCTGGTACACGGGGCCTTTGTTAACGGCGCCGGCTGGAAGCCGGTGTATGACATCCTGACCAAGGACGGCTACCAGGTCAGCATTGCCGAGCATCCCCTGACCAGCTTCAGCGCCGATGTTACGGCCGTTAAACGCACCATCGATGCCCTACCAGGCCCGGTATTGCTGGTGGGCCACAGCTATGGCGGCGCCATCATCACCGATGCCGGTAACGACCCCAAGGTCAAAGGATTGGTGTATATCGCCGCCCATGCCCTGGATAAGGGCGAGACCGAAAAGGCCAACGGCAAGCGCTTTCCCAATAGCGCCCGGCCGCTGCGAAAATCCGCCGATGGCTACCTGACCATAGCCCCGGCCAATTACCCGGCTGACTTTGCTGCCGACCTGCCCACAGCCCAGGCCAACTTTGAAGCCGATGCCCAGGAATGGACCAACGCCTCGGTGTTCGCAGCAGTAGCGGGCGAGCCGGCCTGGCGCCACAAACCCACCTGGTACGCCGTGGCCAAGATGGACAAAATCATTAACCCCAACCTGGAGCGCATGTACGCCAAGCGGGCCCATGCCCACACCATTGAAATCGCCGGCGCCAGCCACTCGGTGTATGAATCCCACCCACAGCAAGTAGCCGCCTTGATAGAAGAGGCCGCCCGCCAGGCCCTTAACGACAAGGCCATGGACTAAAAACCAAAAAGCCTGTCATCCGACAGGCTTTTTTGTTACCCAAAACCTTACTTGGCTTCGGCTTCGGTGGTGATCTCAAGGGTCACTTCATCGCTGACGTAAGGCACGTATTGGCCCAGGTCGAAATCGGTACGCTTAATAACGGTGCTGGCGTCAAAGCCTACTGCCGGCACCTTGGCCATGGGGTGCTCACCGGCCTTGTTCAAGGTGGCGTGCAGTACTACCGGCTTGGTGATGCCCTTGATGGTCAGTTGGCCTTCCACATCGTATTTCTTGCCGCCTTTGGCAACGATCTTAGTGCTTTTGAAGGTAGCGGTAGGGAATTTGGCCACTTCAAAGTAAGGGGCTTCCATAAACTCGGCAGTCAGGGCCGGTACGCGGGTATCAACGGTTTTAACCGGGATGGACACTTCCACGTTGGACTTGGCAGGGTTCTTTTCATCGAAGTTGATGGTGCCGCTCACATCGGAAAAAGACGCGGTCGGGTTGGAAAAACCAAAGTGGTTCCAAGACACCACCACGCTGGTGTGGGTGGGGTCGATCTGGTAGGCCTTGGTGGCCGCCATGGCGCTCATGCTCAGGGAACCGGCTACCAACATCAACGCCAGACTGGTTTTACGAAACATCCTTCTCTCCTTTTTGCCTTTGCTTCGCCTGGCGCGTTAGACGTGCAGGCATCTGTGATCCTTTACGATGGTAATGTCGACAACACCGATCACAATGGCTAAAAATTCACGCTACCTTTCGACTGGGTAGAACGTTACCCCCTCGACAACCCTTTTAGTCAGCCAGAGCAGCCTCCGGCCAAGTGCACGCCACCGAGACAACCCAGCCCTGACCAAACTTTATCGCCAAAAACCTCGGCAAATTCGCAGTGTTAACCGCTGGACAAAACCGCGCACCCGCACAAAACTTTTAACAAATAATTAACCATGGATAAGGTTATGCAGCGACGTCGCACCGCACCACGCCAAGCGTTGCCAGACAATCGGCTTCCTCACTTACCCAGCAGCCTGCTCACCATCCCCTGGCGCCATGCCCCTTTGAACCTTTGCCAGCGCTGGCGCCTGTTGCAGCAAAAAGGCGCCCTGGCCATCACGCTTTGGCTGCTGGCGACTCTGGCCCTGGCAGCCCTGCTTTGGGGGATAGATCAGGTGGCGGGGCATTTGGGGCTGGCCATCGGCATCGTACTGACGGTGGTCATCGCTACCCTTATTGGCGGGGTGGCGGTATTGGGCGAGCAGTATTGGTTTGACTACCTCAAGGGCCTGGGCGAGCTCAAAAAAATCCGTTTTGCCGCCATTCCAAGCGCCGCGAAATCCGTCGCCCAAAAGATGCCGCCCGCCAACGATAAAAACGGCTCTCACAGGCACCTTCGCCACCGGGAAAAGCAGATAGCCCATCACGGCTTAGCCTTGCCCACAAACCATAGAAAATAAACATAACTAAACTTAAAAATATAGATTTTAATGATAAATATAAGGCTAATTGGGTAGCTCAGCCTCCCGCGCCATCCGGCGCCCTCCACCTAGCAAGCTCACCTCTCCATCTGCCCCTTTAAAACCGGCATGGCATTGTGCCTGCCGGTTGGGCAGAGCAACGCAGCGACCTTATCGAGGTACCGCCAGAGGCTGCACCGCCGTCAGGCTTCCCACTGGTGCTGGCCTTTCACGGCGACGGTATGCAAGGGCCTTGGCATGGAAAAGAAGCTGTTGAATAAAGGGACGATTCAGACTGAACAACGTGAGCATAATGGGCCGCCTGCTGCCAGCCATGACCCAACGCTTTATCGCGTTTTTGCAGCAGGAAATACCAAGCAGCGTTGGCCACTGAGCCCGGCCAGCAGCGATGCTGGCAGGCTTTCAGCCCTTGGCTTGGCGCAGCGCCACCGGCTCGGCGTCGCTAAGATGCAAGCCCATGGCGTCAGACTTGCTTATCTCTTTAACCAGGCCATCTTGCAACAGCAACACCCGGTCAGCCCGCAGTAAAGTCTCGGGCCGGTGCGCAATGCACAGCCGGGTCAGGTTAAGCCGGCTTATTTCGTCCAGGACCGCCCTTTCATTTTCGCTGTCGAGGTTGGCAGTGCCTTCATCGGTAAACAGAATTTTGGGGTTGTGATAAAGGGCCCTGGCCAACAAAATCCGCTGCTTTTGCCCGCCTGAAAGCGTAGAGCCCAGGTCACCGATGGGGGTGTTGTACTTCATCGGCATGCTCATGATCTCGTCATGGATATTGGCTTGCCTGGCCGCTACCTGCACCTGCTCGAAATCCGCCCAGGGATCTTCAAATGAGATGTTATCCACTACCGACGCACTCAATAGCCGGTCATCCTGCATGACCACCCCAAACTGGCGCCGATACCAGCCGCTGTCATGCTCGGCCACCGGTACACCATCGAGGGTAATTTGGCCAGCATCCGGTGAATAGAGGCCTAGGGCCAACTTGATGAGGGTAGTCTTGCCGGTGCCGGAGGGCCCGACAATGGCCACAAACTCACCCGGCTGCACGGTAAAGCTGGCATTGGCCAGCACCGGTTGGTCGGCCACGGCATAAGAGAAAGCGACATTGTCAAAGGCCAGTGCTCCGGCGGGCTGTTCGGGCTCCAGCCCTTTGCCGAGGTCACTGCCCTCGGGCTTTGCCAACACGATATCGGACAACCGATCGAGGTAGACGCTGACATATTTGATATCCAAGAGACTGGTTATCAAGGAGTTAGCTTTAACGGCGAATTGCCCTTTGAAGATAAAAAACGCAAACAGGGTACCGATGCCCATGGCGCCACCGATCACCAAGCCACCGCCAAAGTAGATACAAAGGGCGGTGTCTACCCCCAGTACAAGGATGCGCAGGCCGTTCTGGAGGTTGATGAAATTGGCCAGCTTTACCTCGGAGGCCATCAGTGCCTGGTACTTGTTCTGCCATATGCCCAGGCGGTCATCTTCCTTGGCAAAAATCTTGATGGGTGACATGCTGCGCAGGGTGTCGATCACAATGCCGGTTTCAATTTCCTTGGCCTTAATTTTCTCCCTAAGGCGCAGCCCGGTTTCTTTTGAGCAATACCAGCGCAGCAGAAAATACAGGGAGAATGACCCCAAGGTGATAGCCCCCAGCACCGGGGAGATAAAGAAGATGGCGGCGCAAACTCCCACCGCAATGGCGCCGTCCAGCACCACGCTGACAAAGTTGGATGTCAGCAAGCTCCTTAGCTGGTCGGTGGAGTGGTACTTCTCAATCAGGGCGCCGACATTGCGCTTCTCAAAGTAGGACAGCGGCAACGACAGCAAATGCACGAACACACCCCGCACAAACTGCTGATTAAACCGGGTGCCAAGATAAACCCCAACGTAGTCGCGCATGATACTGAGCAAAAACTGCGACAACACCAGCAGCACAAAGCCGATGGACAACCATTTGATAAAGGCCAGGTCCCCCTGCTGCACGCCATGGTCTACCGCCAGCTTGATAAAGAGCGGGCTCCCCAGCGCCAAGACTTCTAGAAACAAGGTCAACCAGAGGGTTTGCGCCAGCAAGGAGCGAACCCCTTTGGTATTGCCAAGCAACCAACGGAATCCTAGTCGGCCACCTTGGGGCGCGACCGAGAACTCGCCGCCAGCCCTGATTTCCAGGGCGATACCGGTAAAGTGGCGGGAAAATTCTTCACGGCTCAAACACCGGACCCCAAGGGCCGGATCGTGGATCAGAAACTTGCCGCCCTTGATGCTTTTAAGAACAACAAAGTGATTGAAATCCCAATGCAAAATGGCCGGGAGTGCCAGCTTGGCCAGGTTATCGACATCGATTTTGACCGGCCTGCTGATAAGGCCATATCGGTTGGCAATGCTGACAACCTGTTTGAGGGTTATTCCCTTAAGCGAAACCGGATGGGCCTCTTGGATGGCGGTAATAGAAACCGCTTTGCCATGAAACTGCATCACCATAGCCAGGCAGGCCAAGCCGCAGGTGGAGGACTCGGTTTGATACACCATGGGCAACCGGGACCGGGGCTTGAGCCAGCTAAATAATTTCATTGATCAGCCTCTTTTTCGCGACCAGGGAGACACGACCAGCTTGGTTGGCACTGTCACCCAAGTCTTGAATCACCAGGCAGCGCTGGTTTTTGTCGCAATACTGCCAATGGCTCAACTGAACGCCGCCTTCAGTAAAGAGCGCCACAATGGTGCCGTTCACGGGTTCAAAAAGCTGTATCACACTACCTTGCTGGCCGGGCAACTTTTGCACCGTTCCACTCAGATGCACGGTGACGGTTATAAACAAGAACCCCAATACCAGTAATGCCGCCAACAGCAGCGGCAGGCAAAGCACCAGGGCAAGGTGCAGGGGTTTGACCACGCTGACTTCACCAAGCAGCCGATATTTGTAATGCTCCCTGGCCTTTTCCAGAAAAAGATTGGCGTTATCCATGGTCAGGCACCAACTCCATCGCCACTGCCTCGGGAATGCGCAGCAGAGCTTCTCGAAGCGGCAGATACAGGCTCAGGCCCAGCTCGGTGAGATACGCGCGGTTGGCCTCCAAGCCGCTGGATAACTCCCGCATGTAGTAAATGGCTTTCTTGTCCCGGTCGGCCAATGACGCCTCAAAGCCGGCGGCCTTTAACGACGAATAAGCCAGCATGACGTTGCCAAAGGCGTGATAACCGGTCAGTAGCAAAAAGAGCGGCCGCTCTTTGCTTTTCAACGGGGAATAAACCGCTGGGGCGTTGTCCGACACCAGGGGCTCAAGGCACAGGGCCAGGTTGAAATACTGGTGCGAGCATTCGTGGATCAGCATTTCCAGGGTTTCAAAAGGTGACGCCGGGCAGGCGACCTCCACCGCCCCAAATCGATACCGGATAGATGCGCTAGCCAGGGTATCTTGGGCCGGGCGACGAACGGGAATGACCTTGTGCAGCACGTTCGTCACCCATCTTTGGTAATGGGGAATATGCTGGCCAAGGAGACTCAACGCCACTTCAAGCTGGCCAGCGGCAAGGGGACTGTGACTTGGCTCATTTACCGAGTCAGCCCAGAACGCCCAGAAATCGGGATTGAGGTCGCCCAGGGAGATAACTTTATCCGCCACCGCTATCACCGCGTCGCTCTCGCCCAAAGTGCCAGTAAAAACACCGCTTTCGGCCAGTTTGTCTATAACGAGCGGCGTATCTAGGCCATCGCCCGACACCGTGATGCGGCTCGCGGTCACCGACAAGTGGTAACGACCCGGCGCCAACAGCTTGCCCTGGAGCAGCAACTGGCTGGCGGTGCTAAAGCCGATATCGATATCACTTAGCACCCCAATCAGGCTCGCAGTAATCACCAGCTGCGCACGTATATCCATCAGCATCTCGAGGGTAATGTCCCTCAAGCTGAAGATCTTCAAAAGGCAGCCCACTTCGGGCCTGAAAAAATGGCTTTTAGGGTCAACCCCCTCCAGTGCCGCCAACACAGACCCGGTCGCCTCATCGTTTTTGCCGGTCAGCCTTAAAAATTCCTTTTGGAGCCGGTTAGCTGCCGATTGCATTTGAAAGGCCGCTAACAGCCCCACTAGATCGGCATTATCTTGGCCGGCAACGGGAAGAGAAAACTGGGTAATGCTGGTCATGCTGAAAGTCCTTTTTCACAAGCTGACACGAATAATCTCGACGTCTCTGGCTGCGGCTCTGGCAATAGTGGTATTCAAGCCATTTTTTGCCAGATACCCAGGATCTTTGGAAAGCACGTTACTCAGCTCTTCAAGAGAGAGCCCCTTATCCACCAAATACTGCGCAATATAATTGTGGATAAAATCCATGGTCTCGCAAAATACTGTGTTCTGTTTAAAACCTTTACCTCGTTGATAACGGTTGAAAAGGGCACCACCTCGGCATGAGCGGAACCATTCACAGCCGTCACATCCCTGGGGCTTTTCATCAATGGCGGTAATAAGAGATTGCCAAAGTTGGCTACTTAGAAACTGGTTAAGCGAGGTATTGAAAATAGTGACATTCTTATCAAGAAGCGCATTATCCAAGGACAGGATATTATCGTCCACCCCAAGCTGACCTTCGCTGCTGACATTAATGATATTGTGCTGCATGGATTTATACTCATCCAGGCATTCTGCATGCTGTTCGGTCAGCATCATTTCCAGAATACGATTAAGGGTATTCATGTAAAGCTTGTTATTTTTTTGATTCTCCGACCAGTAGTCCAGTACCTCTTTAAAATAGCGGATCCATTTATCCTGTTGCTGCTTTAACGAGCTGTCATGGCCTTCTCTTGGGAAAAGCAGATCGAAGTTCTTAATGCCCAGCTCTTGGTGCATATGCTTGACCAGCTCGCCACCGTCGGCTTCTACATTGGCTACGCACAATGCACCGGTAGAGGGAATACGGCCACTTTTAGCCGCCTCGGCCAACATCCGAATGCCTCTGACCGTCTCGTCGTAGCTGCCTTTACCGTTGTGGTCGATTCGGCTTTTGTCATGAATAGCTTTGGGACCGTCGATACTGACCCCTACGTGGACCTGGTATTTTTCGAAGATGGCAAGCCACTGATCGTCAACCAAGGTACCGTTGGTCTGGCACATTAACTTCAACGAGCAATAGGGCTTAATACCCTCAGAAAGGGTGCGGCAGATATTTTCAAAGTGGCTTTTTTTCATCAGTAGCGGTTCACCGCCATGTAGACCAATATTCACTGACGAAAGGCCTATCTCATCTACCGCTTGCCGGACAAATAAAACCAGTTGCTCAACAGTAGACATTTTAATAACAGCGGTATTTTCCTTATGGGTATCCATTTCCTGAAAGAAAAAATAACAATAGGTACAGGCCAAATTACACCTTTCAGATATTTTCAGTACGATATCGATACCTTTCCTTGGCGACGGCATAATTTCTCCTGCTTTTATTTTATTAATTTTAAAAAAGGTATGGACATACTCCATACCTTTAACGCCAAATAATTACTCGGCGATTTCTTTACCAACAGAAAGGTGGCCAGAGGCGTGGCCGGAACCATGGGCAGAACCATGGGCCGCGGCACCGCTGATCATTTCCAGGTGCTCTTCACGCAGCTCAACGATTTCATTTTGCTTGTCGGCAGATACATTCAGGCGCTGAGCCAGTTTTTCCTGTAAATTCATTTTTTATTCCCTTACGTATTATCAATGGGTTGATGCCGACACTCCTCAAGACGGCAACAAAACATTAACAACGGTGACATTACGTCGAACCTGTATCAAAAGACAGGCCCAGGGCTTTATGTGATCGTCATCTAAAAATTTAGCGGCGCCAGACGCCTAAACAGCGATTGGCGATACCGGCCAAATTTAACCTATGTGATTGTTTGGTAAGGATTGAAGTAAGGTTTGCGCCGATAAAAGAGTTGGAGCTTTGGCTAACACCGCTAATGTGCAATGCCCGGCCGAAGCCGGGCATTGGGCTTATGGCATTACTCCTCGTCTTCGGCGGCGGTATCGAGCATCAGCCAATCGCGGCTTGGCATCAGCACGAAGAACCGGGTCCGATAGGGGTAAACCTCGGTGGCAAGGCGGCGCATCTGCTCGCTGGGTTTTTTGACCACTGCCACCAACAGGCCTTGTGGGTGCTGGCTGGCCCAGGCTTGCACGTCAGCGGGCTTGCCCAGCGCGACCAAGTCCCTATCTCCGCGCCCTAAAAAGCGGAACTGGTTAGCGTAGTGGCCGATATAGGCCACCGGCGTGCCTTGGTCCTGCATCTGGGTTATCTGCTGGGCAAAGGGTTTGAAGTCGTAATAGGGGCGGATCACCGGCCCGGCCAGGCACAACAGCAGCTGCACCGTCAGCGGGAAGGCCACCAGCATTGCAAAGGGCCGCCGGTATACCCAGGCCGCCAGCAGCAGCGGCAACAACGCCATCCAGCGCATCGCACCCGGCACGGCGCTGCCTGGGAAGGAATGGGCCAGTAGCTCCGGCAAAAAGCCGATAGCCGCCGCAAAGGCCACCAACAGCGCCATAAAGCCCCAGCGGCGCCCAGGCAACTCCAGCCATTTTCCGGCCAACCAGACCGCCGCAAAGGGGAAGGTGGGAATGAGATAATGCAACTGCTTGGAGCTGATGATGCTAAACAGCACCAGTTGCGGAAAAAAGCCGCACAGCACAAAGCGCTGCCATGGCGCGGCAGCGATGCGGCCCTTCCAAAAAGGCATGGCTACCCAGGGCAGCAAGAACAGCGGCAGCAACATCAGGTACCAATACCAGGGGCGGGTGTGGGCAAAGGCATTGGCCACCCGGCCTGCCGACTGCCTCCAGAAAATGGCCTGGGCGTAATCGCTGCCGCCAGCCATGGCGGCTGGAATGGCCCACGCCAATATCACCGCGATACCGACTACCGTCGCCATCGCCAGGCCTTGGTACCAACGCTTCAACGCCAGATGCTCGGGCCGCCAGTAAAAGGCGCTCAGGCCAATGGGCAACCAATAAAGCAAAAAGACCGGTCCCTTGGTCAGCATGCCAAGGCCCACCGCAATGCCGCTCACCACCGCCCAATAACGGTTTTGCTGAGCCTTGAACAGGCTGGTTAACGCCAGCAGCAAAAACAGGCAGACCAGCATGTCAAACATGGTCAGCGCCATGAATACCTGCCAGGAGAAAGCCCCCAGCAGCAACCAGGGGCTAAGGGCGGCCAGCTGTTGCTGGCGGGGAGCAACGCTGACAATCAAGGCCCGCAGCGCCAGCACGTTCATCAACCCCGCCATAGGCACCACAAGCCGCGACAGGAAATCACTGCCAATACCCAGTAACCAGCCGATATTGAGCAACCAGAACATCAGCGGCGGTTTTTGCGGGTAAGGTTCGCCGTTGATGTGCGGCACCAGCCAGTTGGATGACTGGTGCATCTCCCAGGCCACCGATAGGTAGCGGGTTTCGTCCACCGGGAGCAGTGGAAAGGCCAGCAACCGGACACAGACCACCGCCAGCCCCATCAGCCAGAGCATCAATAGCCCCTGGCGATGACCAAATAAGCCGATATCGGCCCCCAATCCATTGCTACGCTCAATGGTTGTTGCGTGTAGAGAAGATTCTCGTTGTTGGATCATGCAAGCCCAAGCCTTTGCGATTTTTTGTGTACCCTAGGAATCAAATATTAAGAAAGTGTTAGGATTTGAGTGTAGATTCTAAATGTATTTTTCATGACAATGTGCGACGACGCTCTTTTATTTTAAATTTGAACTATTCTTTGTGGTTGGCTTCTTACACCCAAGCCTTACTTTTATCTTAATGAACCACTATCTTTGGCAATCAATGAGTTAGTTGTCAATTTCAATTCAATATCTCGGCCAGGTTCCATTTTTAGCGAGGCAATTTCTTAATAGACTTTTAATTATCCATGACGATGCTCGGCTGGCTTTTCCAATCCGAGTGCAATGTCATGGGTCACATTAAAAATTTATTAAGACATTTTGATAAATACCGCCGTCGTCATACCAAGATCATGGATGGGTGGTTACTCCGTTGGCTGTCTCATTTTTCCAAAATAGACAGCCAGCCTTTGGAAGAGGGCCAGGTAAAGCAGATACTGCTGATGAGAACCAATAAACGCATTGGCAATATGTTATTTCTTATCCCTTTCTTAAGGATGCTTAAAAAACGTTACCCCCATGCTGAGATCGATCTGCTGGTGCATGCAGCTTGGCAGAATCCTCTTTTTGCAGGATTAGGGATTAGGCAAATCTACCACACCAACCTGACCGGCAAGGGCCGCTTGCCAAGGGCCATAAAAGTCATCCGCGACTTACGGCGCCAGCATTACGATTTATTGCTGATGCCCTACAGCTCTTCCACCGACACCCTGCTGGCCGCCTTTATCCACGGCCGCAACAAGAAGGCCCGTCATTTTGGCAAAAGGCACTTGATCTTCAAGCACTCGATGACGGTTGCAAAACGCCAATGCCATGCCGCCTTTGCCGCGCTACCTCTTATCGATGCCAAGCCAGATATCCACTGCCATCAATTGCAATTATCCCCGGCGGAAATAGCCGCGGGCCGGCAGCAAGCCAAGCTACTACGTGGCGACTTTACCGGCCCGGTTGTTGCCTATTTTCGCGGCGCCAGAGGTAATAAGGCTCTTGACGATAAGGACTGGCAGCGTCTTTTAGAAAGGACTGAAAAACACGGCCAGATAAAGTGGATAGAGCTGACCTGCGCGGACATTTCTGCGCCCCTTCATCCCCACAGCCAAACCTTTAGCTGCCCTGATCTTCGCCAACTGGCGGCCACCCTGGCGGCGCTGGACGGATTTATCAGCGCCGATACAGGCCCGCTGCATCTGGCCGATGCTGCCGGTGCCCGCTGCTATGGGCTCTTTAATCACACCGACCCGATTATCTTTGGCTGTATCGGCGAGCATTCATTAAATATCGAGCTAAAAGACGGTATTGACTTGGCAGCCAGTGAAATAGGCTCTGATATTTTTAACAAGACGATATTGACGGCTGAGAAAGCCAATATAACGACACTGGAAATTAAAAAAGTAAATATCCCTCTCATGCCAGAATCGAATGTTCACACGGCTTAAGGATTTTGTTTAAAATCTACTTTTTTATGGATTTTTTACCCACACTCCTAATCCAAAAAATGGAGTTTTAATATCAAATCAATTTTTAACACTGTGAGTACTTACCTTTATCTAACGGAGCCTATCCAATACTGGCTAAATAACTGTTCCTAATTGTGAACCAGCCCATGCCACTACAACCTCCGAAAACTGGGGCATTGCTGGGTTTCGGGGTGATCTACTATTCGGCACAGCTATTTAGTCAATACTCTACATAAAGAAAGCCCGCCAAAAGGCGGGCTTTTTATTGTGGGATGACACTTTATTTTCATCCCACAAGGGGGCTTTTTGCTGATCGGTTGGGTTATTCCACCGTCACAGATTTAGCCAGGTTGCGGGGCTGGTCCACGTCGGTGCCCTTGATGATGGCCACGTGGTAGCTCAAAAGCTGCAGCGGCAGGGTGTAGAGGATGGGGGCCAGCACTTCGTCGCAGTGGGGCACGCTCAGCACCTGCATGTTGGCGGCAGGGCTGATGGCGGCGTCCATATCGGCGAACACGTACAGCTCGCCGCCACGGGCGCGCACTTCCTCGATGTTGGATTTGAGCTTCTCTACCAAATCGTTATTGGGGGCAACCACGATGATTGGCATGTCGGCGTCAATCAGCGCCAGGGGGCCGTGTTTCAGCTCGCCGGCAGCGTAGGCTTCGGCGTGGATGTAGCTGATTTCTTTGAGCTTGAGCGCCCCTTCCATGGCGATGGGGTATTGGTCGCCACGGCCCAGGAACAGGGCGTGGTGCTTCTCGGCAAAGCATTCGGCCAGGGCTTCGATTTGTTTGTCTAGGGTCAGGGCGCTTTCAATCAGGGCCGGCAGCTTGTGCAGGGCCAGGGCGATGCGCACTTGCTGGGCCGGGCCTTGGCCGAGGGCGGCGGTCAGCATCAGCAGGCCGGTGAGTTGGGTGGTAAAGGCCTTGGTGGAGGCGACGCCAATTTCGGCGCCGGCGCGGGTCATCAGGGCCAAGTCAGATTCGCGCACCAGGGACGAGCCAGGCACGTTGCAGATGGTGAGGGTCTTGGCGTAGCCAATCTCCTTAGCCAGGCGCAGGGCGGCCAGGGTGTCGGCGGTTTCGCCGCTCTGGGAAATGGTGACCAGCAAGGAGCCGGGGCGGGTCACGGATTTGCGGTAGCGGAACTCGGAGGCAATTTCGACGTTGCAGCTGATGCCGGCGATGTCTTCAATCCAGTAACGGGCCACCATACCGGCGTGGTAGCTGGTACCGCAGGCGATGATCTGTACATGTTGAATATCGGAGAGATCCCCCAGTTCAGCCAGGGTCAGGCTGTCGCCCACCAGGCGGCCTTCGAGGGTGTTGCGAATGGCGATGGGCTGCTCGTGAATTTCTTTGAGCATGTAGTGGCGATAAGGGCCTTTGTCGCCGCTGTCGTGCTTGAGATCGGTCTCGGCCGCTTCGCGCACCACCGGCTGGCCGCTGGTATTAAAGATGTTCACTTCGTGGCGGGTCACTTCGGCCACGTCGCCTTCTTCCAGGAAGGCAAACTTGCGGGTCACCGGCAGCAACGCCAGTTGGTCGGAGGCCAGGAAGTTCTCGCCAATACCAAAACCAATCACCAGCGGGCTGCCGCTACGGGCAGCGATAAGGCGCTCGGGGTCGGTCTTGTCCATCACCACCATGCCGTAGGCGCCGTGCAGTTGTTTGACGGCGCTTTGCACCGCTGCCAGCAGGCTGGCGGCGGTTTTCAGCTCATGGTGCACCAGGTGGGCAATGACTTCGGTGTCGGTCTGGGAGGTAAACACATAACCCAGGGCTTGCAGGGACTGGCGCAGGGTTTCGTAGTTTTCGATGATGCCGTTATGCACCACAGCCAAGGTTTCATGTGAAACATGGGGGTGGGCGTTGGCTTCGGAAGGCACACCGTGGGTGGCCCAGCGGGTATGGGCAATACCGGTGCCACCTGTAAGGGGCGCTTCTGCCAGGGCATCGGCCAGAGCCTGCACCTTGCCGAGGCGACGGGTACGGCCTAAGTCGCCCTGTTGGCTGACCACGGCCACACCAGCTGAATCGTAACCGCGATATTCCAAGCGCTTGAGGCCTTCAACCAGGATCTCTGCCACATCGCGCTGAGCAACAGCGCCAACAATGCCACACATGGGTTTACTCCTTGATTTTGGCGCAAAGCACGGTGGTGCCCTGGGCCTCGATTTGGGTTTTGGCCGCCTCATCCAGGCGGTCATCGGTAATAAGTATCGAAACTGCCGACCAGGGCAGTTCCAGATTGGGGATCTTGCGGCCCAGCTTGTCGGCTTCGGCCACCACTATCACTTCGCGGGCCACTTCGCTCATCACCCGCGACAGCCCCAGCAACTCGTTGAAGGTGGTGGTGCCGCGGGCCGGGTCGATGCCGTCGCAGCCGATAAACAGCTGATCAAAGTCGTAGGCCCGGAGCACCGACTCAGCCACCTGGCCCTGGAAGGCCTCGGTGTGAGGGTCCCAGGTGCCGCCGGTCATCAACAGGGTGGGCTCGTTTTCCAGCTCGCGAAGGGCCTGGGCCATGGTGAGGCTGTTGGTCATCACCACCAGGCCGCGCTTGTCGTTGAGGTGCGGGATCATGGCCGCCGTGGTGGAGCCGAAATCCATGATGATGCGGTTATGGTCGCGGATACGGCTGGCGGCCAGCTCGCCAATAGCTAACTTTCGCTTCGAAACTTCTTGATCGCTTTGCTGTTGCACCAGTTCGGAAGGCAGCGGCACGGCACCCCCATAGCGGCGCAACAACAGGCCATTACGTTCCAGTTCGGCCAGATCCTTGCGGATGGTCACTTCCGAGGTAGCAAAGTGGGAGGACAGTTGCTCAACCGACACTTCACCTTGTTTATCAAGTAGATGAAGTATGGTGTGACGGCGCTGGAGGGTGTTGCGTTTGGCCATTGCAGATAGTTAAGTTTCGATTTGAAAGTTATGTTATCAAAACAAAAGCTTTAGGCAAGCACCTGAAGACAAAAGAGACAGGCCCGGTTAACCGGGCCTGGGGTTACAGATGGGTCCAGTAGCCGCTCAATACCGAGCCGGGCAGCTGCACGTCCAGTTGGTCAGCGCTGCCATAAAGGCTATGGGCCTCGACAAGGCCGGTGCCGGCCGCCAGGCCACAGCCGCTGTCGGTTTGTACCTGCAGCAGCGATTGTGCCTGGGTGAAATGGCCACTCAGGCTGCAACCTTGATAGGCCGCAGTGAAATTGCCCTTGGCATCGAGGTTGATATCCAGCAACTGGCCGTCGCTCTCCTGCAGCTGGTAGCTGCCGGCGGCTGGCAGGGTGCTGGCCTCGGCCCAAGCCTGGCGCTTGGCGACCAAGCTGGTGGTGCCGCTTTGACAGGCCAGGTCTTGGCCTTGCAGTTGGCACTGGTAGCCGGCAAAGCGCAGCTGGCGGTTGGCGGCGTCAAATTGCGCGGCCAGCAATTGGCGCTGGTCACGGCTGTCCACTAACCGCACCAGGTTGTTGTCCAGCCCCAGCAGGGCCATTTGCAGCAACTGCGGTTGGTTGTCGGTGTCCAGGAAGCTGGCCTGGTATTGGCCGGCAAAGGCCGAATAGGCGGCTTGCTCATCGCTGCCCTGGTCATGGCTGTCGTGACAACCGGCCAACAGTAGCAGCAGCCAGGACCAATAATGCTTGTTCATTTGCCGCTCCTTATTGACCAAGTCCGGCCAGGCGCTGCTGGGCATAAGCCTGCTGGGCACGGCTGGCCTGAATGCTGCCGTCGATGGTGCTGATGGTGACATACCCCTGGCCCACGGCCACCCCTTCGGAGACCTCGGCGCTGTCGCCGGCGTCCCCTTGTTGCATGGTCAGCCCCGCTTTGCCGGCGTACATGACCTTGGCCATGGCCAGGGCGCTTTGCAGGTCGCTGGCGTAACCTGCCGCCACCAGGCTCTGGGCCACGTACTGCATGATGAGGTCGCTGCTGGACATGTCGGCGCTGAAGGCCAGCTCGGTGCCGCCGCCGTTCCAGCCGACGTCGGTCAATTTAAAGCCGAGGTTGCTGTCGATGGCATCGGGGATGTTCACGTTCAGGCCAAGATGCGGTGGCAACAACGGCAAGTTGGCGGGGCGGGTGCTCACCAGCTGGTCCACCAGCTTGACCACGATGTTGGCAATTTTCGGCGCCTGGCTGCTGTCGCTGCCAGAGCTGGTACCGGCACTGACGGCTATGGCCGGAATACCACGAGCCAACATCACCATGGTGGCCCCCAGGGTACCGGAGTTGTTGTTCAGGTAACCCAGGTTGTTGCCCTCGTTGGGGCCGGAGATCACCAGATCAGGGGCACTGCCCCATTTGGCTTTGGCGGCGACGTCGATGCCATAAAGGGCCGCCATCACCGGCGTGCCTTCGGAGAAGGTGCTGAACGCCAGGCTGGTATCGGTATCGCCGACACAGAACTGGTCAGGGTCATCGCTTTTGGTCTGCACCGGCACCGCCTTCATGATGTTCATGGCGCCGCCCTTGCCGCTCTCCTGGGTACAGGGCGCCGACACCAGCACCGAGTGGCCGTCGGCCACCAGCGCCGTTTTCAAGGCCTGGATATTGGCGGTGGACCAGCTGTCGTCGTTGGTCAGCACGATGTTGAGGGCACAGGCCTGGGTTGATACCAGCGCCGCGCAGCCAAGGGCGGTGGCAAGGAGGGATTGCTTTAACATGGTCGTTTCCTGAGTTGGTGAAGCAGATTGCTCCGGACCCACCCAGGCTGGAAAACGCCCGTTACCGGCAGATGAATTGGTTATCGCTGGCGGATTTAGAGATATCTCTAAATAAAAACATTTTATTAAACAATTAGTTGTATACGCTCACTCGGCAGCTGCAGGCGGTAGGCGCTGCGGGCTGCCGCCAGGTCGCGGCGGCTTTCAAAGAGGTAGGGCTCGGCCAGCGCCCCCAATTTTGCCTGCAACTCGTCCTTAATCTTGGAACGGTTCTGATCCAGGCTCTTGGCCTTGAGGCCCTGCTCGCGCAGATCGCTGATGGCCTTTTGGTGGCCACCATGGGCCGCCATCAGCGCCGCCAGCGCCTGGCCTTCGGCCAGCTGGGGCCGGTCGGAGCGCGGATTGGTGAGCCAGCCGTCACCCTGGCGACCCGCCATCGCATACCAATAGAGGTAAAACAGCGGGGTTTTAGGTAGATCCAGCCACAGGCCGTGGCAGCAAAGGCGACCGGCGGCCAGATCAAAGCTCAACCCCGCCGGGCTGTTGGCCACCGTTACCGCCTCAAGGTGCCCAAGGCCAAGACCGGCGGCCTGCACATACCAGGTAAAGCCCTCGGCATCGAGGTGTTTCAGGTCCCTATCCAGGTGGGCGGCCAGCAACGACAGGGGCAGGCCAAGCCGCTGATGCAGCAGCTGCAGCCGGGGCCAATGGGCTGGCTCCAGCCCTGCAGGCAGGGCGTCAATCATGGCCAGAGCCTCTGGCGCGCCATGGCCCTTTGCCAGTAGCAGCGCCAACCACTGCCGGGAACGCCTGTTCAAAGGCGCTGGCAGCCACCAGCACAGGCCCCCCAGCAGCACCACCAACAGCAAGCTGGCCAGCCCCCAAGGCAGGGGCTTGGGGCGGCAGGAAAAGCCATATCCCAGGTACAGCTGCCGGCCCGCGATAGGCCAGCTTAGCCGCTGCTGCCAGTGGCCGGGGGGCGCGTCATAAGCCAGGCGACTTTGCAGGGTGCAGCTGAGCCAGGGGTTGGCGGAGGCCAGATGCTGGCCGTCTTCTGCCAGGCGGCGGTTGATGTAATCCAGCCAGCCTTGCTCGTGGCCCCAGTCGGCGCCGTCTTCCAAGGATTGGGCCAGCAGCGGCGGCAACTCCCGGTCCAGCACCGGCGCCAGCTCCCTGGCCAGCCAGGGGCCGGGCAACAGCAGGCTGCCGGCCAGCCACAGCAGCAACAACAGCCCCAGCAGCGCCGCCCTTACCATGGTCGCGCCAACTGCGCCTTCATGGCAGCCTCCAGGTGGCGCACTAGGGTTTCGCTCAACGCCTTGTCCCGGCTCAGGCGGCTATCGATAAACCAGGCACCGGCCGGCACCTTACCCGCGATCAGCAGCGCCTTGGCTGGGTCAAACCAGGGCGTATGCCCCTTGGCGGCAATGGCGGTGATGAAGTCCACGTCGCCTTTGGCCAGGGCCGCCTGCAACTGTCGGCGCTCGCGAAAAAAGCGCAGCTGCCCTGGCTCTGGCTTTATGCCGGCGTCATTGAGGGCATGCAGGGGCAACTGGTAACCGGACTGGCTTTCGCTGTCGCTAAGCAGCCCCAGGCGTTTGCCGGCAAAGGCGGCAGAGCTCAGCACCACCGGCTCGCGGCCCAGCAGGTAGACCTGATAGTCGGGCAGGGCCAACAACTCGGCCAGATACTGGTGATAACGAGGCACCAACCCGGTCAACACGTAATCGCGATTCCACAGCAGCTGGTAGCGGCGCTCCATGATGTCGGCGGCGGACAATTCGCCCCTTGCCTGCCAGCTCACCTCCACTTGTGCAAAGCGCCCGGTAAGAGCCGGTTCATGGCACAGTGCCTGGGCCAGGGGCTTGGCCAGCAATTGGCTTATTACCAGCACCTTGAAGGTGCCGCTGCCCTCGCCGGGCAAGGGGCAACGCTCCTGGTTGTAGGGGCCGAGGGGGTATGGCGTATCGGCTTGCCTTGGCAGGGCGATCAACGCCCACCACAGCGCCGACATCAGGGCCAGGGCGACCAGGGATAACAACCCCTGTTGCAGCCAGGGGCGGCGAAGCCAAAGTAGATAAGCCGGGTTCACAGGGCATGAAGGCAAGGAATGATGCGGGGCAGTCTATGACAATCGCGCTACAGAATAATGACACCTCGGCAAAGCAAAACCGGCCACAGGGGCCGGTTGGGTTATTTCTTTTTCACCGGCCTTTGCCAGCCGTCGATATTGCGCTGCTTGGCGCGGGCGATGGCAAGCTGGGCCTCGGCGACGTCCTTGGTGACCGTGGAGCCGGCGCCGACGGTAGCGTTTTTGCCTACCGTGACCGGGGCCACTAGGGAGCTGTTGGAGCCGATAAAGGCGCCATCTTCGATGCGGGTCAGGGACTTGTTGGCACCGTCGTAGTTGCAGGTGATGGTGCCGGCGCCGATGTTCACGCCGCTGCCAATTTCGGCATCGCCAAGGTAGGTGAGGTGGTTGGCCTTGGAGCCTTCACCCAGCACCGCCTTTTTCATCTCCACGAAGTTGCCCACATGGCTGTTGTCCTTCATCACCGCGCCGGGGCGCAGGCGGGCGAAGGGCCCCAAAGTGCAGTGGCGGCCAACCTCGGCGTCTTCCACCAGGCTGTTGGCCTTGATATGGCTGCCGTCGCCTATGGTGCAGTCCTTGAGGACGCAGCCGCTGTCGATGATGACCTTATTGCCGATCACCACTTTGCCCTCGAAGATGACGTTGACATCCACCAGCACGTCTTCGCCAACGCTCACCTCGCCGCGCACGTCGATGCGGGCCGGGTCGCGCAAGGTAGCGCCGCTCAGCATCAACTGTTCTGCCTGGCGCTGTTGGTAGGCCCGCTCCAGAGCCGCCAGTTGCACCCTGTTGTTGGCCCCTTCTACTTCCATGGCGTCAAGGGGGTGGCCTGTGGCAATGGGCTTACCCTCGCCATGGGCCATGGCGATGATGTCGGTGAGGTAATACTCGCCCTGGGCGTTGTTGTTAGAAAGTGCCCCCAGCCAGCGCTTAAGGTCTGGCGCTTCGGCAGCGAGGATGCCAGTGTTCACCTCGTTGATGGCCAGCTCGCTCTCGCTGGCATCTTTTTGCTCGCGAATACCCACCACCTGGCCACCTTCACGGAGGATACGGCCATAGCCGCTGGGGTTATCGAGGGTGACGGTAAGCAGGCTCAGGCCACCGCTTTCCCGCTTGGCCAAGAGGGCTTTCAAGGTTTCGGGGCGAATGAGGGGCACATCGCCGTACAGCACCAATACCAGGGCATCGTCCGGCACTGCCGGCATAGCCTGGGCCACGGCGTGGCCGGTGCCCAGCTGCTCGCTTTGCAGTGCCCAGCTGAGGCTTTCTGCGGCCAGGCGCTCTTGCATCAGCTCGCCACCGTGGCCGTAGACCAAGTGGATGCCGGCAGCACTCAAGGCATGAGCGGCGTCGATAACGTGCTTGACCATGCTCTTGTGGGCGACACCGTGCAGCACCTTGGGCAGGCTTGAGCGCATACGGGTGCCTTTACCGGCGGCGAGAATAACGATGTGCAGATCCATGGGGCGAGTCCTTGTTGAAACTGGGCGCAGCATAACCAAAAACAAAAAGGCGGCCAAGTTGGCCGCCTTTTCCAATCACGGTTTTGGCCGTGATCAGTTCCTTTTCAAGAGCTCCAGCAGGCGCAGCTTGGCTGCGGCCTGGGCCAGTTCGGCCATGGCTTCGGCATAGTCGAAGTCGTGGCTCTGAGCAGTAATGTTGTTAAGGGCATCTTGGCGGGCAGTTTCGGCTGCCTCGCCATCAATGTCCTTACCACGAAGCACGGTATCGGCCAGAACGGTAATGCCATTGGGTTGAACCTCAAGCACACCACCGGACAGATACAAAAGCTCTTCGTCACCAAACTGCTTGACCATACGCAGCACACCGGGCTTGAGGTGGGTCAGCAGCGGGGCGTGGCCATAATGCACGCCCAGATCGCCCCACTCACCGGTGACCTGGATACTCTCGACGAGGCCGGAGAAAATTTTCTTCTCGGCGCTCACCACATCCAACTGTATCGTCATCGCTGCCATTGGCTCCTCCTAATTAGAGCTTGCTGGCTTTCTCGATAGCTTCGTCGATGCTACCAACCATGTAGAAAGCCTGCTCAGGCATGTGGTCGAACTCGCCTTCCAGGATCCCTTTAAAGCCACGGATGGTGTCTTTGAGGGAAACGTATTTACCCGGAGAGCCGGTGAACACTTCGGCCACGAAGAAGGGCTGAGACAGGAAGCGCTCGATTTTACGGGCGCGGGCCACAGTCAGTTTGTCTTCTTCAGACAGCTCGTCCATACCCAGGATGGCGATGATGTCCTTGAGCTCTTTGTAGCGTTGCAGCACGGTTTGAACGCCGCGAGCAATGCCGTAGTGCTCTTCACCAACCACCAGCGGGTCCAGCTGACGGCTGGTGGAATCCAGCGGGTCAACGGCCGGGTAGATACCCAGAGACGCGATCTGACGGCTCAGTACCACGGTCGCGTCCAAGTGGGCGAAGGTGGTGGCAGGAGACGGGTCAGTCAAGTCATCCGCAGGCACGTAAACGGCCTGTACGGAGGTGATGGAGCCGGTCTTGGTGGAGGTGATACGTTCTTGCAGCACACCCATCTCTTCGGCCAGGGTAGGCTGATAACCTACGGCAGAAGGCATACGACCCAGCAGCGCGGACACTTCGGTACCGGCCAGGGTGTAACGGTAGATGTTGTCCACGAAGAACAGTACGTCACGGCCTTCGTCACGGAACTTCTCGGCCATGGTCAGGCCGGTCAGGGCCACGCGCAGACGGTTGCCCGGCGGCTCGTTCATCTGGCCGTAAACCATGGCTACTTTGGACTGGCTCAGGTCGTCAGCGTTGATTACGCCAGCTTCCTGCATCTCGTAGTAGAAGTCGTTACCTTCACGGGTACGCTCACCGACACCGGCGAATACGGACAGACCACTGTGCTGGGTGGCGATGTTGTTGATAAGTTCCATCATGTTGACGGTCTTACCTACACCGGCGCCACCGAACAGGCCGACTTTACCGCCTTTGGCGAAGGGGCAAACCAGGTCGATAACCTTGATACCGGTTTCCAGCAGCTCGGTGCTGTTGGATTGGTCTTCGTAGCTGGGGGCTTCGCGGTGGATTGACCAGCGCTCTTCCTCACCGATGGCGCCTTGCTCATCGATGGGGTTGCCCAGCACGTCCATGATCCGGCCCAGAGTATGGGTACCTACCGGCACCTGGATGGTGCCGCCGGTGGCCAGCAGGACCATACCGCGCTTGAGGCCCTCGGAAGGACCCATAACGATACAACGGACAACGCCACCGCCCAGCTGCTGCTGAACTTCAAAAACCACGCCGTTAAGGGCACTGCCTTCGGCCTGGAGTTTCAGGGCTTCGTATACCTGAGGTACAGCGTTCTGCGGGAACTCTACGTCCACCACAGCACCGATGACCTGTACGATCTTACCTGTACTCATGATGTTTCCTCTGAACTGTTAATTCGGATGAACGCCTTAAACGGCGGCTGCTCCGCCGACAATCTCGCTGAGTTCCTGGGTGATCGCGGCCTGACGGGCCTTGTTGAACACCAGTTGCAACTCGTCGATGAGGTTGCCTGCGTTATCGGTAGCCGCCTTCATGGCCACCATCCGTGCTGCCTGCTCACAAGCGAGGTTTTCCACCACGCCTTGGTATACCTGGGACTCCACATAGCGTTTGCACAGGGTGTCCAACAGGTCACGGGGCTCGCCCTCGTAGAGGTAATCCCAGCGATGAGCGATGTCCGCGTCCTGTGATTTAGGCAGGGGCAGCAGTTGGTCGATCTGGGCGTCCTGCTTCATGGTGTTAACGAACTCGTTGTACACCAGGAACAGACGGTCGATACGACCTTCATCAAATGCTTTCAACATGACCTGGACGGACCCGATCAAGTCAGACAGTGCCGGCTCGTCGCCCAGACCACTGGTCTGAGCCAACAGGTTGCCACCGTGACGTTTGAAGAACGCGGTGGCCTTGGTGCCGATGACGGCAAAGTCCACTTCCACGTTTTTCTCGCGCCACTGCTTGACATCGGCAGTGACTTTCTTGAGCAGGTTGGCGTTCAGGCCACCGCAAAGACCGCGGTCGGTCGAGACCACAATGTAGCCAATCCGTTTTGCCTCGCGCTCATCCACATAGGGATGCTTGTACTCGAGGTTGCCACGGGCAATATGGCCGATCACCTTGCGAATAGCCTCGGCGTAGGGGCGGCTATGGGCCATGCGGTCTTGCGCACGACGCATTTTGGAGGCCGCCACCATTTCCATGGCTTTGGTGATCTTCTGTGTGCTCTTGACGCTGGCAATCTTGCCTTTAATTTCTTTAGCGCCGGCCATAATGATTCACTCCGTTTTCAACGGGGGGCGGACCTTAGCCCGCCCGGCGAATTACCAAGACTGGGTAGCCTTGAATTTATCCAGGGCAGCGGTCAGGCCGTTCTGGATGTCGTCGTTGTAATCGCCTTTCTCATTGATCTTGGCCAGAAGCTCGGCGTGCTCGCTACGCATGTAGGACAGCAGAGCGTCTTCAAAGGCGACAACCTTCTTGACCTCGACGTCGTTCAGGTAACCCTTCTCGGCAGCGAACAGAGACACACCCATTTCTGCAACAGACATGGGGGCGTACTGCTTCTGCTTCAGCAGCTCGGTTACTTTCTGACCGTGGTCCAGCTGACGGCGAGTGGCGTCGTCCAGATCAGAGGCAAACTGGGCGAATGCCGCCAGTTCACGGTACTGAGCCAGCGCGGTACGGATACCACCAGACAGCTTCTTGATGATCTTGGTCTGAGCAGCACCACCTACACGGGATACGGAGATACCCGGGTCAGCCGCCGGGCGAATGCCGGAGTTGAACAGGTTGGTGGTCAGGAAGATCTGGCCGTCGGTGATAGAAATCACGTTGGTCGGTACGAACGCGGAAACGTCGCCGGCCTGGGTTTCGATGATCGGCAGGGCGGTCAAAGAACCGGTTTTGCCTTTCACTTCGCCCTTGGTGAACTTCTCTACGTACTCGGCGTTGACGCGGGAGGCACGCTCCAGCAGGCGGGAGTGCAGATAGAAAACGTCACCAGGATAGGCTTCGCGGCCCGGCGGACGGCGCAGCAGCAGGGAGATCTGACGGTAAGCAACGGCCTGTTTGGACAGGTCATCGTACACGATCAGCGCGTCTTCGCCGCGGTCACGGAAGTACTCACCCATGGCACAGCCAGAGTAAGGCGCCAGGTACTGCAGGGCAGCGGCTTCGGACGCAGAGGCAACCACCACGATGGTGTTGGCCAGGGCGCCGTGCTCTTCAAGCTTGCGTACCACGTTGGCGATGGTAGAGGCTTTCTGACCGATAGCCACGTACACGCATTTCACGCCAGAGGTTTTCTGGTTGATGATGGCGTCCAGGGCCAGGGCGGTTTTACCTACCTGACGGTCACCGATGATCAGCTCACGCTGACCACGGCCTACCGGTACCATGGCGTCGATGGCCTTGTAACCGGTTTGCAGGGGCTGGTCTACGCCTTGACGGTCGATTACGCCGGGGGCGATCACTTCAACCGGGGAGAAGCCGTCGTTATCGATAGGACCTTTGCCATCGATAGGCTCACCCAGGGTGTTGACCACACGGCCCAGCAGGCCGCGGCCAACCGGTACCTGCAGGATGCGGCCGGTAGACTTAACCTTGGTGCCTTCAGCCAGGTCGGCATAGGGACCCATGACCACGGCGCCCACGGAGTCACGCTCCAGGTTCAGGGCGATGGCGTAACGGTCGCCAGGCAGTTCAATCATTTCGCCTTGCATAACGTCAGCGAGGCCATGAATGCGGATGATGCCGTCGGACACGGTTACGATGGTGCCCTCGTCATGCGCTTCACTGACGACGTCGAACTGGTCAATACGATTCTTGATCAGCTCAGCGATTTCGGTGGAATTCAGTTGCATGCTCTATTCCCCAATCAGGATTGCAGCGAGTGATTCATCCGCCCAAGCTGCCCTTTTACGGAGCTGTCGATCACCAGGTCACCTACTTGAATCAGGGTGCCGGAGATCAGGGACGGGTCAATGCTGCAATTAAGCTTAACTTTGCGTGCGAGACGCTTCTCTAGCGCAGCACTCAGTTTGCTTTGCTCGTCGGCGCTCAGGGCCACGGCGGACTTAACGTCGGCCTCGACTTCCTTCGCGTACTCATGACGCAGCTCGGCATAGAGCTCTGCCACTGCCGGCAGCGCCGGCAGGCGTTCGTTTTCAGCCATTACCTTCACCAGGTTCTGGCCATGCGCGTCCAGTTGTTCGCCGCAGATCTGGATAAGGGCATCGGCCTTTTGGCCGGCGCCCAGATTGCCAGCAAAGAGGGCCTGCAGTTTTTCGTGCTTGGCCACTTCACCCACAAAGTGCAGCATGGCTGCCCATTGATCTACTGCAGACTTTTCGACCGCAAAATCAAAAGCCGCTTTGGCATAGGGACGAGCAACGGTAGTCAGCTCAGACATGGCTCCCCCTATCAAATGTCGGCGACAATCTTGTCGAGAATGTCGCGGTGTGCAGCTTCATCAATAGAACGCTCAAGAATCTTCTCAGCGCCGGCAACGGCAAGAGCAGCAACTTGCTTGCGCAGCTCTTCACGAGCACGCACACGCTCGGCGTCAACTTCAGCATGGCCAGAAGCGATGATTTTCGCTTTCTCGGCCTTGGCTTCGGTTTGGGCCTCTTCGATGATCTGCGCCTTGCGCTTGTTAGCCTGCTCAATCAGGGCACTGGCATCGACTTTTGCTTGCTTGATGGTATCAGCAGCATTGGCCTGAGCCAGTTCCAGATCTTTGGCAGCACGGTCAGCACTGGCCAGACCGTCAGCGATTTTCTTCTGACGATCTTCAATAGCTTTTATCAGCGGCGGCCACACATACTTCATGCAGAACAGCACGAAGATGATGAAGGCAATTGCCTGGCCGATAAGGGTCGCGTTGATACTCACAACGGGTCTCCTCTAAATCGGTGAGTGGGAGGCGTTACCGTTGATATTAACCAGCCACCTGAGACAGGAAGGGGTTGGCGAAGGTGAAGAACAGGGCCAGACCAACACCGATCATGGTAACGGCGTCGAGCAGACCAGCAACGATGAACATTTTAACTTGCAGCATGGGAGCCAGCTCAGGCTGACGCGCAGCGCTCTCGAGGAATTTGCCGCCCAGCAGGCCGAAACCGATAGCAGTACCCAGGGCACCCAGACCGATAAGAAGCGCAACAGCGATAGCGGTAAAGCCAACGATAGTTTCCATGGTTATCTCCAGTTTTAATGGTTAATGGTTAAAAACAAATCAAACAGCAAATCAGTGGTCTTCACTCGCCAGGCTCAGGTACACGATGGTCAGCATCATGAAGATAAAGGCCTGCAGAGTGATGATCAGAATGTGGAAAATGGCCCAAGGAACGGAAAGGAACCATTGGCCATACCAAGGCAGCAGGGCGATCAGGATGAAGATCAGCTCACCTGCGTAAAGGTTACCGAACAGACGCAGCGCCAGAGAGATGGGCTTGGCGATCAGGGTGACGGTTTCCAGAATCAAGTTGAAGGGGATCATGGCCCAGTGATTAAAGGGCTGCATGGTCATTTCCTTGATGAAGCCACCCACGCCCTTGATGGCGATAGAGTAGTACAGCATAAGCACGAACACGCCCAGCGACAGCGCAAAGGTGGTGTTCATGTCAGTGGTGGGTACCACTTTGGAATAGACGTGATGCGGGTCGGCACCAAAGGCTTCGGCCACTTTCTGCACCAGCACCGGCAGGAAGTCGACGGGAATCAAGTCCATCAGGTTCATCAGGAAAATCCAGACGAAGATGGTCAGGGCCAGAGGGGCGATCAGCTTGGAGCGGCCGTGGAAGGTCTCTTTTACCGAGGTATCCACGAACTCGATGATCATCTCCAGGAAGCACTGCAGCTTACCGGGCACGCCGGTGTCAGCCTTTTTGGCTACCATGCGGAACAGGCCAAGGAAAATAAGGCCCAGTACCACGGAGACGATGATGGTGTCGATGTGCCAAGTCCAGAATCCTTCACCCACTGTCGCATTGGTCAGGTGGTGGTGGATGTACCCGGACGTTGTCAGTTCTGAAGCATTACCAGACATTGTCGGTCCCGTTTATTTTCGTTGAATCAAAACTGGTGCCAGCCATTGCGCCACAATCCCCACCCCGTAGGCGGCAAAAAGGGCCCCCACGTGAATAGGAGCCCATTTGAGCACAATGACAAACAGCAAAATTGTCAGCCCGAGCTTGGCCGCTTCACCTTTGTAGAAGCCGTACACCACTTGTCGGGCGGCCCTGGCACCAGCCTGGCTGAAGGCGATGCGGGCAAAAATCAGGTTGGGAAGGACACAGATAATGGCGCCCATAAGGGCCGAGAAACCAGCCTGCCATCCCCAACCGGCAGTGATTATTATGACGGCCACCAACACCACGAGGGCTTGGCGAGCTACCACCTGATACGCTTGCCGGCGGCCGGCGGTAGCCAGTTTGTTCGTCACTTTTTTCTCCAGTCCCCCCGAAAAAAAGTCCCTAAACGCCGGGGGGTCAAAAAAACTGGCGAAAGTATACCGTTTTGCAACCTGATTGCAAATCGGGAACAGCAACAGGTACCTATAAAAAACAGGCTTTTTTGTTCAGGTTTTGTCGTCTTCCAACGCCGGTTAATACTGAAAATGGCCGATAAAGAGGCTTTTTGCACCCCAGCCCCAAACACCAGTAGCAATCAGCGGCCATAGGGGACCTGTTAACTTGATGTTGCTTTACTACAAATGGGGCTATTTACAAAAAAAAGCGCCGTTAATGGCGCTTTAATTTGTTTTTTTACAGCCTTATCAGCGAAATCTTGTTAAAGCCGCTAATAGTTAACATCTCAGCTTGTTTCCACACCAAGGTGAGCGAGGATCCCATCCAGCTCATCAAGGGAGCCGTAGCTGATGGTGACCTTGCCTTTGCCCTTGGGGCCGTTATCGATGGCCACCTTGGCCCCGAAACGCTCTGAAAGGGTGGTCTCCAGGCGGCGAATATCCGGGTCCACCGGCTTTTCCACCTTGGCCGGTTTGCCTTCCAGTACCTTTTTGACCAGCTTCTCGGTCTCCCTAACCGACAAGCCCTTGCCTGCCACCAGGCGGGCGGTCTCGCTTTGCACATCGCCACTGAGCGCCAGCAGGGCGCGGGCATGGCCCATCTCGATGTCGCCGTGTTCTAGCAGCCGTTTGACGTCGTCATTAAGGGAATTGAGGCGCAGCAGGTTGGTGACAGCGGTGCGAGATTTACCCACCGCATCGGCCACTTCCTGGTGGGTCAGCTCGAACTCGGCCATCAGGCGCTTGAGGGCGACCGCCTCTTCCATGGCGTTGAGATCTTCGCGCTGGATGTTCTCAATCAGGGCAATGGCCACCGCCGCTTCGTCGGGCACTTCCCGCACCACGCAGGGCACCAGCTCCAGCTCAGCCATCTGCGCGGCCCGCCAACGGCGCTCACCGGCGATGATCTCAAACTGCTCGGGGCCAACCGGGCGCACCACGATGGGCTGAATAATGCCCTGGGCACGGATGGAGCTGGCCAGCTCTTCGAGGGCATCGGGGACCATGTCACGCCGTGGCTGGTATTTACCGGGCCTGAGCTGCTCTACCGGCAGGCGGCGCAGCTCTTTTTCCTTGGCCGAAGGCGCCGTGCTGGCAGCGGCCTGGGGTTCAGGCTGCTGGTCGTCACGGTCACGGCTGGCATTGCTGGTGGCCAGCAGCGCATCCAGGCCACGGCCCAATCCACGAGGTTTCTTTACCATGGTATTCCCTTACTCTCCGCTGGCCGCCGCCAGGGCGGAGGTGTCCTCGTCGTGGCGGCGCAAAATCTCGCCGGCCAGTGCCAGGTAGGCTTTGGCGCCGTTGGAGGCTTTGTCGTAATACATCACCGGGGCGCCAAAGCTGGGGGCTTCGGCCAGGCGCACATTGCGCGGAATAACGGTGCGATACAGCTTGTCGCCAAAGTGGGCTTTTAGCTGATCGGACACATCATTGGCCAGGCGGTTGCGGGCATCGTACATGGTGCGCAGCACCCCTTCGATATGCAGCTTGGGGTTCACCACGGCGGCCAGCTTGCTGATGGTGTCCATCAAGGAGGTCAGGCCTTCCAGGGCGTAGTATTCACACTGCATGGGCACCAGCACCGAGTCGGCAGCCGACATGGCGTTGACGGTCAGCAGGTTCAGTGACGGCGGACAGTCGATGAAGATGTAATCGTATTGGTCCAGTACCGGGGCCAGGGCATTACGCAGCCGCACTTCCCGGGCGAAGAACTCGATCATCTTCACTTCGGCGGCAGTGACATCGCCATTGGCGGCAACCAGGTGAAAACCGCCAACGGTGTCTTTCACCACTACTTCATCCAGCGGCTTTTCGTCTACCAGCAGGTCGTAAACGGTATGGGGAACGTCGTATTTGTCCACCCCGGATCCCATGGTGGCATTGCCTTGGGGATCGAGGTCGATCAGCAAAACCCTGCGTTTGGTAGCCGCCAGTGAGGCAGCCAGATTGACACTGGTGGTGGTTTTGCCAACCCCACCTTTCTGGTTGGCTACGGCGATAACTCTTGCCACTGTCGTCCCTTATCGATTTATTCGGTATCCGCGTATCCTAGCGCGATCAGATGGCGCTGACCATCCAGACCCGGCACGGCAAGGGGATATACCGCACGAACTTCGATATTCTCAGGCAGGGCGTTCAATTCTTCTTCAGGATAGAGGCCCTTCATGGCCAAAAAAGCGCCGCGGTGGTCGGTCAGGTGGCCACACCAGGAAAGCATGTCCTGGATGGAGGCAAAGGCGCGGCTGACCACGGCGGCATAAGGCTGCTCAGGCTGATGTTCCTCAACCCGGCTCTGAATGGCAGTCACGTTGCTAATGCCGAGCTCATGGCAGGTCTGGCGAATAAAACGGATGCGTTTGCCCAACGAATCGAGCAGCACAAAGGTTTTGTCCGGGTTGATGATGGCCAGCGGCAACCCGGGCAGCCCAGGGCCTGTACCCACGTCGATAATGGCACCAGATGGTAAGTAAGGACTCACAACCAGGCTATCAACAATATGTTTGGCCACCATATCCAAGGGGTCGCGCACCGAGGTGAGGTTGTAGGCCTTGTTCCACTTGTCGAGCTGTTCCACCAGTTTGACCAGCAGCTCGCGCTGATGACCGGTCACCTCAAGACTGGTCTCGGCCAGCAGTTGGTCCAGACGCTTACGCAGCATGTTCACGCCTCAACAGACCTTGCTTCTTGAGATACACCAGCAGCAGGGAAATGGCCGCCGGGGTGATGCCGGAGATGCGCGAAGCCTGGCCTACGGTCTGCGGCTTGGCATCGTTCAGTTTGACGATCACCTCGTTGGACAGCCCCTTGACGTTTTTGTAGTCCAGATCCGCTGGCAGCAAGGTGTGCTCGTTACGCAGAATTTTATCAATCTCGTCTTTCTGGCGCTCGATGTAACCGGCGTATTTGATTTGGGTTTCTACCTGCTCGGCGGCCTGCTCGTTGCCAAGGGCCGGGCCGAAGCCCTCGATGCTCATCAGCGCGTCGTAGGTCATTTCCGGGCGGCGCAGCAGCTCTTCAAGGCTGTTCTCGCGGGTCAGCGGCGCTTTAAGCAAAGTGTTGAGTGCCTCGGCCTGGGGGCTGCCGGGGTGAGCGTATTGGCCCTTGAGGCGCTGGGCCTCCTGTTCAATCAGCTCCACTTTCTCGCTAAAGGCCTGCCAGCGCACGTCGTCCACCAGGCCCAGCTCGCGGCCCTTGGCGGTCAGGCGCAGGTCGGCGTTGTCTTCCCGCAGCAGCAACCGGTATTCGGCGCGGCTGGTAAACATGCGGTAGGGCTCTTTGGTGCCGAGGGTGGACAGATCGTCGATCAGCACCCCCATGTAGGCGTCGGAGCGGTGAGGCGCCCAGCCTTCCTCGCCACGGGCAAGGCGCGCGGCGTTAAGGCCGGCAATAAGGCCTTGGGCCCCGGCTTCTTCGTAACCGGTGGTGCCGTTTATTTGCCCGGCAAAGAACAGGCCCTTGATGAATTTGGTCTCAAGGGTGCTTTTCAGATCCCGAGGATCAAAGAAATCGTACTCGATGGCATAGCCAGGGCGCATGATGTGGGCATTTTCCAGGCCCTTGATCGAACGGACGATCGCCAGCTGCACGTCATAGGGCAGCGAGGTGGAAATACCGTTGGGATAGACCTCGTGGGTGGTAAGGCCTTCTGGCTCCAAGAAGATCTGGTGGCTTTGCTTGTCGGCAAAACGCACCACTTTGTCTTCGATGGACGGGCAATAGCGCGGGCCAATACCTTCGATAACCCCGGCATACATGGGGCTGCGGTCGAGGTTGGCGCGGATCACTTCATGGGTCGCTTCACTGGTATGAGCGATGTAGCAGTTGATCTGGGTCGGGTGCTGCTGGCGATTGCCCAGGAAGGAAAAGGTCGGCGTCGGGTTGTCGCCGGGCTGCGCTTCCATCTGGGAAAAGTCGATGCTGCGGGCATCGAGGCGCGGCGGTGTACCGGTTTTTAAGCGATCCACCCGAAACGGTAGTTCACGTAATCGCTTGGACAGGGCATTGGCCGGCGGATCGCCTGCGCGGCCGCCTTCAAAATTATCAAGGCCGATATGAATGCGCCCGCCAAGGAAAGTGCCCACCGTCAGCACCACGGTAGGTGCATAGAATTTGAGCCCCATCTGAGTAACGGCGCCTTTGACCGTGTCGCCTTCGACGATGAGGTCGATACAAGGCTGCTGAAACAACGTCAGGTTGGGCTGATTCTCAAGAGCGCTTCGCACAAAGGCCTTGTACAGGGCGCGGTCAGCCTGGGCGCGGGTGGCACGCACCGCCGGGCCTTTAGAGGCATTGAGGGTACGAAACTGAATACCGCCGTGATCGATGGCAGTGGCCATCAAGCCACCCAAGGCATCGATCTCCTTGACCAGGTGGCCCTTACCGATACCACCGATCGCCGGGTTACAGGACATCTGGCCCAAGGTATCAATGTTATGGGTCAGCAGCAGGGTACGGCGGCCCATGCGGGCAGACGCCATTGCCGCTTCGGTACCGGCATGACCGCCACCGACAACGATCACTTCAAAGTGATGCGGATTATCCATTGAGAACCTCAACGCCAGACTGATAGAGAGCCGCGCATTGTACTCCGAAGCGCAGCGCTCACCAAGTCGGTGATCGGCTCAGTGATCCAGTATTAGATCAAAGATCTTTTTTAAAGATCCTTTACTGTTTGATCTATTAGATCGCGCCGGATCTGTGGGTAACACTAAAAAGATCAATCAAGACAGGATCATGGAGTCGATCAGATCATGTTGATAAAGGTTGATCCCACTCTGTATGAGCTGGGATCAACTTGGCTAGTTATGCACAGGGGTGGTAGGTGTTGGATCTTAATCAGTGAATAAACACCGGTTTCCCACCGGTAAGATCCATAGATATGCACAGCTTTGATCTGAAATAAGGGCTGGGATGTGGATCAAATTTTACTGATCTGAGCTTCTAAGTAGGCGTTAGCCAGATCTTCTGGCAACTGTTCTGCCAGTACATCGATGTCGATCCTTGGCCAGATTTCAGTTGCCTGGCAGGCGATCATGGCCTTTTCCAATTGTTTTCCCCCCTCACAGAAGGTGTCGTAACTGCTGTCGCCGATGGCAAAGACGGCGAAGCGGATCTGGCTCAGATCGGGTTTGCCTGCCAGCTGCTCGGCAAAAGGCTGAATGTTATCGGGCAAGTCCCCGGCGCCGTGGGTTGAGCTGCACAGCAGCCAAATACCGCTGGTAGGGAGAGATCCCAGATCGGGGCTGAGATGAATCTGTACTTGATGTTGGTGCTGTTGCAGGGTTTCGCACAGGGCATCGGCAACATATTCACTGCCGCCCAGGGTACTGCCCACCAGGATATGGATATCAGACAAGATAAGGCCTCCGTATGACTGGCCCTATCATAAACCCAAGGTCCCCGCCTCAATAGGCCGGCATGGTAAAACGCCATTGCCGGTATTCAAGCTCGATGCCATCGGGAGTAATGGCAGTAAGGGTCAGGCCATTACCGAGCTTGGCCCCTTCGCCGTAAGCCCGGTTGTTTATTTTCACCAGCCTGTCTTTGGGTTCCTTGGCATAGATGTGCACCGTTACCACCAGTGCCGGCAGCTGCCGCTGCACATCCACCGGCAGTTGCCGCCAACTGGGCAGGGCCTGTTCGGTGTCAGCCGCCTCTGTTTGTGCGGTTTGTTCGGCTTCGGGAGCAGGGGCTTCGCTATCAGTCTTGGTGGCCGGCTCTTTAGCCGGCACAGCTACTGGCTCGGCAATGGGTGGCGGCAGCGTTGCCTGCGCCAGCTCAGAGGAAGGCGGCTTGCTATCGGCACGATTTTCCACCGGCGCGGCTGGGGTTTGCAAAATGGGTTGCTCGGTCTCAAGGGTGACTGGGCTCAGCGCCTTTGGGTCAAGCCCGGGAGCGGCCGATTTGACCTTCGCGGTGGGCATTTTTACCGGCGCCGGCGCGCTTGGCCAGAACAGCCAAGCGGCGAGCAGGGCGGCCAATACCAGCAAATAAGGGAGCAAGGACGCGCCTTTGGGTTTTGGCGGTGGCGGCATGGCCTGCGGGGTGTCGAGGCCCGGGGCCTGCTGGCCTTGGCGGCGCTGGCGCTCCGATTGCTTGAGCACTTCCAGGATATAGGACATGGCTAGCCCTCGGGGGGGAAGAGCAACGGCACGCTGCCGTCGGTCAGGCTGGTTAAACGAATGCTGGTTTGGGGGCCCACTACCCCGTCGGCAGCGAGGCCCTGGCTGAATTGGAAAGCTTTAACGTCACGAAACAGGGGAAAGTCATAGTGGTTGTCGGGCAAAGACCGCTCGGCTCTGCCTTGGATCTCGGCCAGTTGGTGCTCTAACCAGGCAACGGCGAGGCTCTGCTGGCCGGGCCTTAGCGGCTCGACATAACCGGGTGGCATCCGCCACAGCAGGGTGTAGCTGCCGTCCCAGTGCGCTTTTACGTCATCCAATGGCACCAGATCCTGGTTGCCGCCTCTGTCGAGTTCGGCCAGATCGCCACTGACTCTTAACAGCAGCGCGAAATAATGCTGGCTGCCGGCATTGATACCGATAACTGCCGGCCTGTTGTGGGCGGTGAGGTGCTGCCAACTGGCGTTTTCGCTAAAGCAGCCTAGCTGGTTGTCTCTTGCGAACTGGCATACCGACGGCTGCTCGGCGGCTTTGTAATCGAGGTGCCAGGCGTTAAAAAGCCGGGTAAAGGCCGCCGCCTGGCTTAGCTCAATGGCGAGCCCCTCTGGCCACTGCCAATCAAATGCCAGCGCCGTTGCCGGTTTAGGTTCGGCGCCGGTGCCTTGGGCAATAGGCGTAGGCGCCAGCGCCATGGCCTTGGCTTCAACGGCGTTAAGAGAAGCGCCCGGTATCCAGGCCAGGCGGTAGCCCGCCAGCAGCACTGCGGCGCCAAGGGCGGTGAGCAACCACCAAAGGCGGCGGCGCCCTGCCGGTTGCGACTGGCCTTTTAACTCCCGCGCCGCCTGGTTGAGGATGGCGCTGCTGACCCGGGTTTTGCGTTGGCTGTAGGTGCCCAGCAGCGCTCTATCGCACAACAGGTTGATAACCCGCGGCACCCCTTTGGAGAGCTGATAAAGGCGCCTGAGTACCGAGGCTGAAAACAGTGGCTGCTCCTGGCCGGCCACCGCCAGGCGGTGCTGCACGTAGGCCGCCGTTTCCGCAGCGCTCAGAGGGCCGAGGTGAAAGCGGGCGGTGATGCGCTGCGACAACTGGCGAAGCTCCGGTTTGGCAAGCATTGTCAGCAGCTCTGGCTGGCCCAGCAGGATGATTTGCAAAAGCTTGCGCTGGTTGGTCTCAAGGTTGGTGAGTAGCCGCAGCTGCTCTAGCACTTCGCTGGAGAGGTTCTGGGCTTCATCGATGATAAGCACGGTGTGCCGGCCCTTGGCGTGGCTTTCCAGCAGGTGGCGGTTAAGGGCATCGATATAGGTTTTAAGCCAAGTGCTGCCGGGGGTGTAGGGAATGGCCAGCTCGTCGCAAATGGCTGCCAGCAGTTCCAGCACCGAGTATTTGGGATTGAGGATAAAGGCCAAGTCGGTGTGCTCGCCCAGCTGTTCAAGCAGGCAACGGCAGACCGTGGTCTTGCCGGTGCCCACTTCGCCGGTCAAGAGCACAAAGCCGTTGTCGTTACGGATCCCGTAAAGGAGGTGGGCCAGTGCTTCCTTGTGCTGCTCACTCAGGTACAGATAACGCGGATCCGGTGCGATGGAAAAGGGCGACTCAGTCAGCCCGAAGTAGTGGTTGTACATGGCACCTAAACCACAGAGTGACTGTTTTAACAGTAGTCCGAAATTGCCGCTGTTACATGGCAGGATCACTAGGTGAACAATCTATTAACACTCGTTGTGGCCGCTGCTGCTGTGTATTGCAGGCAACTAAACTTTGCACACTGGGACCAAGGCCTAAGTGGTAGCCACGTGAATAAAGTTGAATACGAGTGGCCTTGCCAAGGACAGGAGGGGCAAAGAAAAGCACTGTTTTTGGATCTGTCGTCATCCAGCGAAGATATCCGCCTGCCAGGTTGGCAATTGGACCGGGTCACCAGCCCCGCCAAAGCCAGGATGATGTTGGCCCAAAACGGCTACGAGGTAGCACTGGCAAGGGTGTGCCCGTTGAAGGATAGCCAGCGCGATGAGCTTGAAGACGTTCTTTGCGACAACAACGCACCCGCCTGGATAGTCCTCACCCGCACCGAAGAGCTTGAAGACCAGGATTTCTGTCGGCTCATCTACGAAAACTGCTATGACTTTTACACCCTGCCGCTGGACGGCAAGGTCAGCTTCCTGCAGGCCACCCTAGGCCACGCCTACGGCATCAATCGTCTGCGGGAGATGGGCGAGAAGCAGCTTTCTTGCCTGGATGAATGCCAGATGGTCGGCGCCAGCCAGCCAATCATGCAGGTCTTTAGCCAAATTCGTAAGGTGGCGGCGGTAGATGCGCCGGTGCTCATTTTGGGGGAAAGTGGTACCGGCAAAGAGCTTATCGCCCGCGCCATCCACCAGCGCTCGGCCCGCCGCAAGGGGCCTTTTATTGCCGTTAACTGCGGCGCCTTGCCGGAAACCCTTATCCAGTCGGAACTCTTTGGCCATGAAAAGGGCGCCTTTACCGGGGCGCTGCGCCGCAAGTTGGGGCGCTTTGAAATGGCCCAGGGCGGCACCGTGTTTTTGGATGAAGTAGGAGACTTACCCCTTGAATTACAGGTCAATTTGCTGCGCTTTTTGCAAGAAGGCAGCATCGAGCGCCTGGGAGGGGAACAGAGCCTTAACCTGGATGTAAGGGTGATTGCCGCCACCCATGTGGACTTGGACAAAGCGGTGGCCGAGGGGCGTTTTCGTGAAGACTTGTTCTACCGGCTCAATGTGCTGCACCTTCGGGTACCGCCCCTTCGGGAGCGGCCGGGCGATGTAGAGCTGCTGGCACGGTTTTTCTTCCAAAAATTCAGCCTTGACCACAACAGCAAGGCCAGGGGCCTTAGCCAGCAGGCACTGGTGGCCATCAACCAGTATGGCTGGCCTGGCAATGTACGGGAGATGATAAACCGCATCCGCCGCGCTCTGGTGATGAGCGAAAACCGGCTGATAAGCGCCGAAGATCTGGGGCTCAAAAGCCCCAAACAGGACACCCGGGTGCTGAGCCTGGATGCGGCCAGGCAAGGCGCCGAGCGCGAGGCGCTGATCGCCTCACTGGCCTTTACCCAGCACAATGTATCGGAGGCTGCCAGGCTGTTGGGGGTCTCCAGGGTGACCCTGTACCGCCTGATGGACAAACATCAGCTTAATTGACGCCGCCTGTTCCGTTTGTGCAACAAGAGCCACCCTTGGGGTGGCTTTTAATTCGCTAAGGCATTGATAAATATTGGTGAGCCGTTGTGGCTTGGGTTTTGCAAAATCCACTAGACCCACAACAGCTGGAAGCAGTCCATGACAGCACAAACGCCACAGCAACAGCAGCTGCGTCTGGAACGGCTGGCACAAATTGTCGACGAGCCGGGGCTGCCCCATCGGGCGCTGCTGTTATGGAGCCTCAGGACCCTGCAATACCTGCTGGAAGAAGAACCGGTGCATCTTTGGGATGAAGATCGTGATCCACGGCGCAGATCGCGCAGGCGCTGAAAATCGCAGCCCTCAGGCCAAGTGGTTGCCGGTCAATGAGTTAGCTGACAGCTGCGTGAAAAGTAGGCATCTGATCGGCTCACCCACCCCGCCTTGTTTATTTTTTATTCAATAAGCCCGTGCTAATGTTCACGCCGTCCTGGCCCAACTGCCGGGAATTATTGCCTTCAGCCAGACCCTGCTGACCCGCGGAACCGGACCCTCCAAGGCGACAATTTTACCTAAGAAAGATCCTCTCCTGACAAAGGCACACTTCGGGTAACCGAAGGTCGCAAAGCCAGGGGCCCCTTATGGGTTGCCCGGCTGCCGAAAGAGAGAATCCCTGCTTCGGGCCTATGCTGGCTTGAGGATCTTTCTCTGCTGTTTATGAGGAGATCCTGTTGAAACGTCCAGCCCTTAGCCTGCTATCCGCTGCCCTATTGATGTCTGCCACCGCCTATGGCGCCGCCCCTGCCGATAACGCACGGGATTTGACCCAGGATCTGGTCAAACTCATTAAAAACAGCCATGCCAATGGCAAGGCCCACGGCCTGGAAGCCAAAGCCCAGGCCCGCCAGCAAGCCTTGCTGGCCCTGGCCGACAACGACCCGCAAGCGGCGGTGGAGCTGCTGATACCGGCTGGCAAACAACAAGGGCTGGACGCGTCGGTGCTGGCCTACCTGGAGCAACCTGTGGCCATGAGTGGGGAAGTACAAACCCTGGTGGCCGACCACGAAGACGGCAGTTTCAGTCACCAGTACCTGCTCAATACCCCCTTTGGCGACCAGATCCCCCTCAAGGGCAAAGGCCTTGGCAAACTGAGTGGCAAAGGTGAAGTGCAGCTCGGCGGCGCCATGCTGGGCAGCGAAATGCTGGTGGACGACAGCAACATCCTGGTGATGGCCGCCGACGGCAGCACCACCACCAGTAACGGCGGCACTGCCGGCGCTTCTGGTACCGTGACCGGCGAGCAAAAGACCCTGGTGGTGCTGGCCAACTTCAGCGACGACCCCCAGCAGCCTTGGACCAAAGACGCCATCAACAGCCTGGTGTTTGGCACCGTTAACGACGTGATCATGGAAAACGCCCAGAACAAGGCTTGGCTGAGCGGCGACGTTTACGGCTGGTACACCTTGGGGGTCAGCTCCAGCCAGTGCGATTTCAATACCGTGGTACCGGCCTTTAAAGAAGCGGCCAGCGCCAATGGCGTGGATTTGAGCGCTTACAGCCGTTACGTGTTCATTACCCCCAAAACCAGCAGCTGCGGCTTTACCGGCCTGTCTACCGTGGGTGGCAACCCGGCGGTGTCCCTCATTAACGGCCAGGTGGCCAACTGGCAGATCATCACCCACGAAATGGGCCACGGCATGGGTCTGTACCACGCCCACGCCCTGGAATGCGGCGCCAACGTTGAAGGCAGCAGCTGCACCAGCTCCGAATACGGCGACATCACCGACCCCATGGGCAAAGGCCTGGCCCTGTTCGGCGCCCGTAACCGTGAGGCATTGGGCTGGCTCAATGTTACCGATGCCAGCAACGGCGGCGTCTATACCCTGGGCGGTTATGCCGGCACCAGCGGCTACGAAAAAGCCATCAAAATCGCCAAGGGCGATGGCACCTATTACTACCTGAGCTACCGCCAGCCCACCGGGCTGGACAGCAGCCTGGCCACCGCCAACTTTGAAAACGGCGTGGTGTTCCACGAAGTGGACCCCAGCAACGGCAATGCCCAGTACCTGCTGGACATGACCCCGGGTTCTGGCACCACCAACACCGACTTTTACGACCCAGCCCTGGTGGCCGGTTACAGCTACCAGAGCGGCAATGTGCAGGTCGATACCCTGAGCGCCGGTGGCGACACCGCCGAGGTCTCGGTGATTGCCTCTGGCAGCAGCGCCGACAGCTGCGTCGCCAAGGCCCCATCGGTGGTGCTGAGCCCCGGTCAAAGCCCTTGGCTGGCCGCTGGTAGCGCAGCCACCTATACCGTCAGTGTCACCAATAACGATTCTGCCGCTTGTGCCACCGGTACCGTTAGCCTGGCCAAATCCCTGCCAAGCGGCTGGTCCGCCACCCTGGGCGCCAGCAGCCTGAGCCTTGCCCCCGGCAGCAGTGCCAGCACCACCCTGGTGGTGAGCTCTGCCAGCACGGCGGTGGACGGCTTTTACACTGTGCAAGTCAGTGCCAGCCAGCACCAAAACAGCGTCAGCAGCAGCGCCACCTATGTGGTGGATAACCCGGCCTCCAGCACCAACAGTGCGCCGGTTGCCAACAACGACAGCGCCACCACCAGCGGCAGCAGCGTGGTGATTGCGGTACTGAGTAACGATACCGACGCCGACGGCGACACCCTGTCCATCAGCAGCTTTACCCAAGGCAGCAAGGGCAGCGTCACCCAGAGCGGCAACAACCTGATTTACACCCCGGCCCGTAACTTTAAAAACGGCGACAGCTTCAGCTACACCGTCACCGACGGCACCGCCTCGGCCAGTGCCACGGTCACTATAGGTGTGGCCAGCAGTTCCGGCAGCACCAGTGGCGGTTCCACCGGTGGTGGCGGCAAGGGCCGCAACAAATAAAAAAACGGCGGGTTTAACCCGCCGTTTTTATGAGGTCTGCCGTTACTGCGGGCAGAGGTTATTGTTGTTGTAGGCATCCAGAGTACCGGCCAGGCTGTTGGCCAGGGCGGCATCACCTTTCCCTTTACCTCCTTTGAAGTAGACCTTGCTGCCATCAAAGCTGATGCTTTGCAGCAGAGTGGCTGCCTGGGCAGCGGCGCTGCTGGCGGCAGGGCAGGTACCGGCACCGGCGTTTTGGTTCAGCAGGTAAGCCACATACTGGGCAGCCAGGCCATAGGCGGCATCGCCAGCATTTTTCTTACCGTCACGAACCACATCCGGGTCGGCAACCAAGCGTTTATCCAACAGGTCTACCGCAAACGGGCAGGCTTCCTGGTCACCACTGTCACCATCCAGGTTCATCGGGTTACCGATGACAAAGCCGGGGTACAGGGTGATGGGCAGGTTGGCATCCAGAACGGCATCCTGGTTACCACGGCCGTCGCAGCTGGTGTGGTTTTTCCAGAAACCGATAGTCCTGGCGTCGCCACCGGGAGGCGGTGTGTCTTCGATGTTAAAGCTACGGGTTTCACCGGCGCTCAGGGTGAAGGCAATACATTCGGTGGAGTTATCCACGTCGGGGTTGCCGCCACCCGGTACGAACCAGGTGTCACCGTCGAGGCTGGTGTTAGCCCAGCCGGGCAGCATGTTGGTTTCGCAGAAAGCGTACTGCACGTTCACTTTCAGCTTGGCCATGCCGTCCACATTGACGCAGTTCTCGGTGGTGCCGTTACAGCTGAAGCTCACCGCTTCGCCGTTACCCAGCGGGCCACTGGCGGTGGCGCTGGCAATGGCGCCGCCAGTACCGTCACCGAGGCGGATCTCAAAGGTATAGGCCTCGCCCGCCATCAGCGGCAAGCCGTTTACGGTTTTGATCACCTCTGCCATACCGCGTTTGACGTTGGTAATGGTACAGGTGCCTTCTTGGTCCAGACCCAGGGTAATGGTGCCGTCTGCTGCGCAGTCGCCGCCGATGGTGGCGTCATAGCTGTCGAGGTTGGTATTGCTACCAGCCTGTTCGCTGACGGTGTGCTGGGCGTTGGCCAGGACATTGACGAAGCCGTTGGTGCCGTTATGGCCTACATCAGAGGCGTACAGGCCGCCGTCGATGTAAAGGTTGAACAGGCCACCATCGTCTGTGGGATCAAGGTATTTGATGACCCGCAGGCGCGGCGCGATGTCGTTGTTGGTGATAGTACAGGTTTTGTTTTCACCCACGCTCAGGCTGACCGAGCCGTCACCGGCGCAATCCCCTGTCCAGCTGCCGGCGGCATAGCCCGGTTGCTGGGTTTCAAAGGCGTTGTAACTACCGGCATTGACGTTGTTGCTTTGGCCACTGGTGACCTGCATGGCGTCAATAAAGAGCGGGAAGTCACCAACCTGCAGGGTACCGCCGTCGTCATTCACCACCACTTTGATAAGGGTCAGAGTGGGTGAAATGTCGTCGTTGGTGATGGTACAGGTTTTACTGTCGCCAACACTCAGGCTGACCGAACCGTTAGCAGCGCAGTCGCCGCTCCAACTGCTGGCTTGATAGCCGAACTGTTGGGTTTCAGACGCGGTGTAGCTACCGGCACTCAGGTTGTTGCTTTGGCCACTGGTGACCTGCATGGCGTCGATAAAGAGCGGGAAGTCACTGACCTGCAAGGTACCGCCGTTGTCATTGATCACGACCTTGATAAGGGTCAGGTTCGGCGCAATGTCGTCGTTGGTAATAGTGCAGGTTTTGTTTTCGCCCACGCTCAGGCTGACGCTGCCATCCACTGCGCAATCGCCGCTCCAGCCACTGGCGCTATAGCCATATTGCTGGGTTTCAGACGCGCTGTAGTTGCCGGCATTCAGGGTGTTGCTTTGGCCACTGGTGACTTGGGTCGCATCAATAAAGAGCGGGAAGTCGCCAACCTGCAGGGTACCGCCGTTGTCATTCACTACCACCTTGATAAGAGTCAGAGTGGGAGCAATGTCGTCGTTGGTGATGGTACAGGTTTTGTTTTCAGCAAGTGCCAAAGTCACTGAACCATCGGCGGCGCAATCGCCACCCCAACTGCCAGCTTGATAGCCGAACTGTTGGATTTCGGAGGCAGTGTAGCTACCGGCGCTCAGGGTGTTGCTTTGGCCACTGATGGCCGGGTTGCCGCTGATAAACAGCGGGAAGTCGCTGACCTGCAAGGTACCGCCGTTATCGTTGATCACGGTTTTAACCAGGGTCAGGGTCGGTGCGATGTCGTCGTTGGTGATGGTACAGACCGCAGACTCGCCAAGGGCCAGGGTGACGGTGTCGCCATCGTTCTGAGTGCCACCTAAGCAGACCCAGTCGGAGGCGGCATAACCTGCCGGACCGTTTTCGGACAAGTCATAACTGCCTGCCGCCACGTTGCTGTTGCTGACATTGGGGCCAGCGCCGCTGAAGTTAACCGGGCCTGTTGCAGACAAGGTCCAGTCACTGGCGAGCGCGGTGCCACCGTCGTCGTTTACCACCACTTTAATGAGCGTCAGGCTCGGCGGTTGGTCGTCGTTGGTGATGGTACAGACTTTGTTCTCGGCCAGGGCCAAGGTCACGGAACCATCACTGGCACAATCGCCACCCCAGTTGCCGGCGGTATAGCCCGGTTGCTGAGTTTCAGAGGCGTTGTGACTGCCGGCATCCACGTTGTTAACCGCGCCGCTGGTCACTTGCATAGCGTCGATAAACAGCGGGAAGTCGCTGACCTGCAAGGTGCCGCCGTTATCGTTGATCACGGTTTTAACCAGGGTCAGGGTCGGTGAGATGTCGTCGTTGGTGATGGTACAAGTGACCACCTCGCCGTAGTCGAGGCTGATGCTGGCACCGCTTTGGTTGCCACCGTCGCATACCCAGGCCGAGGCGCTGTAGCCGCTGGGGCCGTTTTCGCTCAGGGCATAACTGGTGTTGGCGTCGACATAGTTAAAGCCGGTGTCGCCGTTGCCGTTGAAGCCGCCGCTGCCGGTGGCGCTCAGCTGCCAATCGCTGGCAGTGGCGGTGCCGCCGTTGTCGTTAACCACCTGTTTGACCAGGCGCAGCTTGGGTTTCTCTTTGTTGTAGAAGGTACAGTCGAACTCGTCGCCATCGAGGATGGTGATGTTGGCGGTATTGCCGTTGATTTGGTAGCTACCCAGGGGGTCGCTGTTGAGGATGGAGCAGGAGATGGAGTCCAGCTCCCAACCGGCCGGTACCGTCTCGGTAACGGAGTAGGGTGTATCACTGGCGTCGGCGGTGTATTGGGTTGAGCCGCCGTCGGTCAGGTTAAAGGCCAAAGGAATGCCAAGGTCGGTGGTAAAGCCGAAGCTGGTGGCGGTATCACCGGCCAGCACTACCTTGTTGATGGTTACCACACCGGGCCCAGGGGCGATGGTGTTGGTGTAGGTACAAGTGACGTTGTCACCCAGGCCCAGAGTGATGTCCAGCGCCGAATTGCCGCCGGTGTTGGCGGAATTGCTGGCGGTGTAATCGGTGGCGCCGGTACAACTGACGTCGCTGAATACAAAGTTGCCGGACAAGCTGCTCTCATCCACCTGATAGCTGCCGGGGAACAGTGACAGATAGGATTTCTGAGCACTGGGCTGGGCATCGGTGGTGTTGAGGGTGAAGCTGTCTGAGCTGGCATCGGGGTAGGTGAAGTCGAAGTCGAAACTGCCCTCTTTACTGAGGTAATCAGCCAAAGACTCGGCCACCTTGACGATAGTGATGGTGCCGCAGGTGTTGAGCTGGCCACCGACAAAGTCTTTAAGATCGGCCCCGGTCTCAAACGATGAGCGGGTTTCCAGCAAGAAGGAGTTAAAGCACACCTGGTTGCCAAGCCCCAGCAGCGCCGTCAAATCCACCCCGGCTTCAAAGTACTGGCCCGGCTGACGTACATCGGTGGTCCAGGCGGGGGTGATGTTGCTGGCGTTGACCGAGGCACACAAGTCCGGGCTACCGGTGCTGTGGTGGTCGGGCGCGGTGGCGGTGCAGTCTGTCCCTGAGATGAAGGGGTCATCTTCATTGATGATTTCGTCACCGTTGTAGGTGCCGGTCAAGGCGACCGAGTTGTCCGGGTCAATCAGTTGCCCCAGCACTTCGTCGCCGGTGTCGGGCACCCCGTCGGGGTCTATCCAGCGGTAGGCGATGATGGTGGAGATTTTACCGCCACCGGTAAACTCGGATACCAGCAGGATGTCGCCATCGGTTTTCTGGCCCTGGAAGCCAAGGCCGGAGAGCGGGTCGCAACCCACTACGCCCTGGAACAGCCAGATACCGACGTTGGCACTGCCGTTGTTGCTTTCCCGGTCGGCCCCGGCCACCAGCAGGGTGTGGGGCTGGCCGTCCACCATCATCTGGTAGGCGCCGGAGAAGCCGTTAAGGATGTTGAATTTGGGCCCAACGTTGTTGGGCTGCGTACATTCCCACTGGGAAACGTTCTGGATATCTTTGTCCCCTTGGCCGAAGTAGGTCGGGTCTGGGGAGAAGTCGTCAAAAGAGAAGTCCTCCGAATAGGTGCCTGCTGCTGTCGGGTCCCCCATCACCTTGGCATAGATGCTCTCGGCATCGTCAAGGCCTGGGGTGTTAACCACCGTGTTGCCGTCGAGCTCAAAGAGCCCGTTGTCGTGCACGGCGTAAACCGTGACCCCCACCCCAAGGGCGAGCGCCGCGGCGGCCAACCATCTGGTTTTTTTCCAGAAAGTTGGCCATCTTTTGCCTGAAAGGGAATTTCGCATGTCCACCTCCTAAGGCCACGCCAGCATGCTGGTGTGGACCTGGGTCTCCCGGTGCCGTGGTGTGCAGTGCCCACTGCCATGGTTCTGCTGCCCATCCCGGTTTGAGGGAGGTAAGTACATTCGACAGGGACGTCCCTCTACTGCTTGTATCCCCGTAACGAACGAGTCCTGCCGGCCAACGCCGGCGATGTCCGGCGCTATTAACGCAACACTCATGCCTTGTTTTTATCTGATTGATTTTGCTTGGTTTATTAACTTTGCCGCCGGGCGGCGAGGGGGCGGTTGTTAGGCTGCCATTACAGGCTGGGGGAGAGGGATTTCCAACGCCTTGATAACGCTGGTTATTTAATGAAAGGCCGCTGTATCAACAAGGATACAGCGGCCTTTTTGCTCAGTTACCTTTGTGGCCAAAGGCCCCGGCGGGGAAGGTAACCCCTTTTAACTTGTTACGGTATTCGCGGGTGACCTGGCGCGCTTCTTCGCGGTCGGTGACGGCGGTGGGGGTGATCATCACCACCAGTTCGGTGCGCTGATTGCTGCGCCCGGCCGAGCCAAACAGCCAGCCCAGCACCGGCACCTGGCGCAAGCCGGGCACGCCGCTGCTGTCGTTGCTGCGGTTGTCGCGAATCAGGCCTCCCAGCACCAGGGTCTCGCCGCTTTGCACCGCCACCGAGGTATTGATGCGCCGCTGGGTGATGGTGGGCGAGTCGATATCCGAGGTGGTGGTGGTGGCCACGTCGTTGACCTCCTGGGTGATGTCCAGCACCACCATGCCGCCGGCATTGACCCTCGGGGTCACTTCCAGCAGTACGCCGGTGTCCTTGAACTGGATAGTGCTGGTGATGTTGCCAAGGTCAGACGAGGTGTTGGTGGTCTGGGAGGTGCGTACCGGCACCTGATCGCCAACCCGGATGGCAGCGGTATGGTTGTCCAGCACCATCAACGAGGGAGAGGACACCACGTTGAGCTTGGAGTCAGAGGCCAGGGTGTTGAGCAGTAGCCGGGTAGCGGTGGCGTCAAACACCTCATAGGTGGCGCTGGCCAGGTAATCGGTGGGTGAGCTCAGCGGCCGAGTGCCCAGTGAGCCGATGCCGGATTTGCTGCCAAAGCGGTTTTTAAAAAACCACTGCAGGCCGTAACGCAGCTCGTCCTGCAGGGTAACCTCCACTATGGTGGCTTCCACCAGCACTTGCAGCGGCAGCACATCGAGCTGTTTGACCGCCTTGTGTACTTTGTCGTAGTCGCTGGGGCTGGCCATGATCAGCAGGGCGTTGTTCTCCTCGTCGGCAATGATCTGCACCTCGCCGACATTAAGGTTGGTGGTGTCCATACCGCCGCTCACCGCCACCACCGGCACCGCATCCGGCGGCGCCTTGGGCTGGGGTACATCCGGCGCGGGCTGGCTGGAGGGCCGGGCGTTGCTGCCCTCGAAAAGCTTGCTGAGCATGTCCGCCAGCCGGTCGGCCTTGGAGTTCTGCACGTAATAGACGTACATGTTGAGGCCGCGGGGGTTGTCGGCTTTGTCCAGTCGCTCTATCCAGGTGCGGGCGTCAGTCAGGTACTTGGCCTGGGGGGTGATCACCAGCAGCGCGTTGAGCCGGTCTATGGGTAAAAAGCGCACCATGCCCGCCAGCGGGCCCTCGGCGCTGTCGCCAAAGATGGCTTCCAGCTCCTGGGTAATGACCCCTGCTTCTACCGCTTGCAGCCGGAAAATGCCCACCGACATACCTTGCAGCTGGTCTACGTCAAACAGCTGAATGGTGTCGCGCAGGCTTAAAAGGTCGGATTGGGTGCCGGCGATGGTCAGCAGGTTGCGCCGCTCATCGGCTTCCAGCAGGCCTTGCTTGGGTTTGATGGGCTCAAGCAGTTTCATCATCTCCTTGGCGCCAATGTACTTAAGGGGCCACACCAGCATCTGGTAGCCCCTGTCGGCGCTGAGTTTGAGCCTGGGGTTGAGGCCGCCCAGCGACACCTCGCCGGTGGGCACCACCTGATACAGGCCGTTGTTGCGCACCAGGGCGGCGCCATTGATTTGCAGCAGGGTATCGAGGGTGGGAATAAGGGCGTCGCGGGTGATGGGTTTGCTGGTTTGCAGGCTGACCTTGCCCTGCACCCCATCGTCGATGCTGTAGTTTTCCCGCAGGATGTCGCCAAGGATGGTTTTTACCACCTCGCCGATGGCGGTGTCCTGAAAGTTCAGGGTGACATCACCGGCGCTGCTGCGTGGGGCATCGCTCCCGGCCTGGCCCACAAAGTGGCCGCTGCCGGGGTAAATTTCCACCCGCTCCATGGGCGGTGGGTTATTGGCCTCGCCCGTTATCAGCGGCGCCATCACATCGCCCCTGCCTGGGTGGGCCTGATCGTAAAGACTGGGCTCCTCGGTAGTGGCGTCCTGGTTGGATTTTCTAAAAGGATTGTCACTGGCATGTTCCCCGGCTGGCGTCAGGGCGCAGCCGGCCACCAGCAGGCAAAGCATCGGCAGCACTGTTTTGAGTGCACTCATCATGTTAACCCCCATCACCTTGTTGTTGTGGGGCGCCGTTGCCGGCGTCTTGGGTTTTACCCGGTTTGCGCCTGGGTTTGCTGTCCTTGTTGTTCGGTTGCCGCTCCCTCAGTTCCAGGCGCACTTCTTCTGTGCCGCTGCCAAGCACCACGCAGTCGGCTTCTATCTTCAGTACCTGCCAGCGCTCATCCAGAGGCATGCCGCTTTGCAGGCGCAGGCTTTGTTTGCCGTCGCTGCTGTCAAAGAGGGCCAGGCGCTGGCTGCCCTCCAGCACGATGCCGGAGAGCGTCCATTGATCGTTGAGACTACCGGCGCTGGCCGAAGCGCCGCCACTGGCGACGGTGCGCCGGCTCGGGTCAAACAAATTGCGCTCGGTTATCACCTTGAAGTCGTCAAAGGGCGGCATGGGCGTTAGCGGCTGGGCCATGGCCAGCAGCAGAATAAGTGGGCTCATTGGGCATCCCCCCCGGCATAGGCCACCAGTGAAAAACGGATATCCAAAGTGGCGAGCGGCGCAATGCCGCTGCGGCTGGCGGCGGTTACCAGGGTGAGCCTGGGGTTGGCGGTTACCACCAGATCGTCGACAAAGAGCAGTGGCCGGTTGGCCTCCAGCTCATAAAGGAGCCTGGCCAGCTCCGGGGTCTCGGCCCGCATCCGCACCGCCAGCACCACCTTGGGTAGCGGCGAGTCGGTGTCGCCGTTGACGATTTGGGTGCTGATAAGCTGGCCGCCGACCTGGCCCACCAGTTGGTTAAGGCGCTGTTGCAGGCGGGCGGCGGCCAGGGCTGGGGTGGGTGCCTGCAGGTAAAGGTTCTCGGCGGGGCGCTGGCGCTTGAGGATGGCCAGTTGCTGCTCAAGCTCGGGGATGCGTTGGCCCAGGCGCTGGTAGCGGGCCAGCATGTCCTGCTGGGTCGAGAGTTGTTCCAGGCGAGCCGAGAAGTAGCCATAGAGCGGCGCCACCAGCAACAACCACAGCAGCAACAACCCCAGGGCTAACACCAGCAGGGCCAGCAGCGGCTGGGCGCGGCTTTGCAGGGTCATGGCCGGTCTCCGTTATTCAGGGCCGCTTCCAGGCTGAACCTTTCTTGCTGGGAGCGCGGGTTGATGGAGACCGGCGAGGAAAACCGCACATTGGCAAAGTGGGGTGAGGCTTCCAGCAGGCTGATGAGGGCCGAGGCATTGGCCGACTCGCCCTGCAGGCTGATGCGCGCGGGTTGAAACTCCAGGCGGTTGATCCAGGTGTTGTCCGGCAGGGTTTGGGTGACTTCCCTTAGCAGCAGCAGCGGCGAGGGCTGGCGGTTGCGTTTGGTGACTAAAAAGTCTTGGCCCTGGCTGAGGGCCTCAATGCGTTGGCTCAGCTGCTGGGCCTGCTCGGCCTGGGCTTTGGGGGCAACCAGGCTGGCGTCCAGGGTGGCCAGGCGGTGATTCAGGTAATAGGCCCAGCCCCCCAGGGCGGCGGCCAGCAGCAATATTGGCCACAACCAGGCCCGGTAGTGGCTTTGGCCCTGGCCAAGAGGAATGCGGCCAGGGCTGCCTGCCAGGCCCAGCCAGCGGGGCTGGATGCCGTGGTCGGCCAGCTGCGCCAGCACCGGTGCCAGCTGCGCCTTGTTGACCACCCACAACGTTAATTGCAGCTTGTCGAGGGCTGGCTTGGCCTCGACCTCCTGGGCGGCAAAGTAGACTTGCTCGGCGCTAAAGGGCGTGTGACGGTTCATCTCCATGGCCAGCACCTGATGGAGCTGGCCGGCGGTTGCCAGGGGCAATTGCAGGGTTTTTTTGAGCACCCAGTCCGGCGGCAACAGCAGCAGGCTGCGTTTGCGCTGATAAGGAGCCAGGCGCTGCTGGTGCTCCAAAGTAGCGGCTTCGCCAAGGGGCAGGGTCAAAGGCTCGGCCAGCTTGTCAAAGCGCAGCGCACCATGGCTAAGGCTGATGGTGAGGCCGCTTTGGGCCGGGCGCCAGCCCGCGGGCAGCAAGCTCAGCATCTCACTGCTCCACCATTGCCAAAACGGCCCCAGGCGACCTGGCAGGCTGTCAATCATGGGCACCTCCGGTATCGATGTCGGGCAGTAGCCCCGGCCCCAGGCTCAGCACCCGAAAGGGCCGGGCCGGGTCCCCTTGCTGGCGTTGCAGCAGGGCGCTGAATAGGGCCTCTTGGCCGTCGCCCAGCGGCAGCCGGGCCTGCACTGTGTAGTAGCGGCCAAAGCCTGGGGTGGCCTGCTCGGCGGGCCACCAGGTAGGGGCCGGTATTGGCAGGCCGCTGTCGTGCAGCTGGCGGCGCTGGCGGATGTAGTCGTCCACCAGCAGGGCATCGGCCCCGGGCATGGCCAGCAGCACCTGGCGAGGCGCCAGTTGCGGCAATACCGTGGCCCGGTGCGAGTAGAGGGTCAGGGCCGGGCGCAGCGCCTCAACCAGGGCATCGGTCATGCCCAGTACCTGGCGCAGCTCGTCGATGCTGTTAAAAGGGGCGTTGGCCGGGCCATCGAGACCTGCGGCCTGGTATTGGGCGCTTTCGGCGCCGTCGAGGCGCTGCAGATCGTCCTCGTCCCGCCAGTCGAGGATGGCGTCCACCAGGGCGGTACGCTCGCTGTCGCCAACCCCAGCCTGGCGCAGTAGGCCATCAAGCAAGGTGGGGGGGGCGGCGTTGAGGTCGATTTTGCCCCGCTCGTCAAATACCGCCACCGCCATGGGTTGCTGGTCAAATTGCACCTGATAGGGGCTGCCGTCCGCCAGCCAGGGGCTTTGGTCTTGGGCGGTGTTCAAGCTGATGATGGCCAGGCTCACCGCCCCCTTGGCCCGCCACAGGTTGGCGGTGGCCTGTTCCAGGCGATGTTGCACCTGGGCGCCAGAGCGGCTGGACAAGGCCACGGTGCTGGCCATCAGGGTCAGCAGCACCAGCAGCCACAGCACCGCCACCAGGGCGATGCCGCCGGCCCTAGCGGCTGTGCAAGGAAAAGGCCTGACCATAGGGGGCCACCATCAGTGAAAGTTGATTGGCAAGGGTGAGTTTGACCAGCAGCGGCGCCTGGGCGCCCTGGGGCCAGGTGCTTTGCCAGCGCTCGGGCTCGGTTTGTTGCAGGTAGCTAAAACTGGCCGGGGTGTTGCTGGTCAGCAGCCAGCGTGGTGTGCTGTCGGCCAGGGCCGCGTCCAAGGCCTGCCAGTCCACCGGGGTGCCTTTGACAAAAGGCTGGGTGCGCAGCTCCAGGTGATAACCGTCGTCCTGGCGGCGGCTCGACAGCAGCAGCCAGGTGGGCTGTGGTTGTTGCCAGTTAAGGCCGGGGGCCAACAGCAGCAAGCGATCGCTGCTGGCCTGCAAGGGGGCAACGAGGCGCCCGTCGGTGTCGGCAATGGGCTCGATGGACATGCCCTCAAGCTGGCGGCGCAGCAGTTGGCTTACCGCCTCAACCCGGCCTTGCTGGCCGATGCGCTGCTCCTGGCGCTGCCAGGCCTGGGTGGTGATGTCGAGGCCGCCAAAGGCGAGGGTGGCCAGCAAGGTCAGCAGCACCAGGGCTATCAGCATTTCCATCAGGGTAAAGCCGGCGGCCTTCATAGGGCCCCCTCGATGGCGAGGGTAGTCAGCATCAGCTGCTGATGCTCGCCCCAGCTGACGGTGAGCTGCACTTCAATGGCCCTGTTGCTGGTGCCAAGCCAGTTGCCCTCGGCTCCCTCGAAGGGGCTGACCTTAGCTTGCCAGCGCCAGCCGTTGTCAAATTTGCCCCGCTCTTCGCTGCTGGGTAGCGCCTTGCGGCTGAGCAGTAGCGCCAGTTGCGACTGGGCCATGGCCATGGCCTGCTGGCGGTTGGCGGCGCTGCCTTCGAGGCGGCCGCTTTGGCTAAGCACCCGCAACAATCCGCCCAATACCATGGCCAGCACCACAAAGGCCACCAGCACTTCGAGCAGGGTAAAGCCGTTAGCCTTCATGGATACTGACCTCTGCGGTGAGCCAGTCCAGCTCCAGGCGCAGGCGGCCGGCGTTGTTGCCCAAGGTCAGCTGGCCGCCGCTGGAGGTACCGTCAGGGTAGAAATAGAGCGGCTGGTCGAGGCCCAGGGTTAGCCCCTGCAAGGCCACCTTTTTGCCATTCACCCAAAGCTGTTGCTGGCGGTTGGCGATGGTCAGCACCTGGCCGGTGGCAATGGCTTGGCTGCGGCTTTCGCGCAGCAGGGCTGCCACCTGGCGGGCCTGGCTTTTCAGGGTCATGCCCGGCAGCAGGGCGCCAAAGCGGGGGGCGGCGGCGCTCAGCACCAGCATCATCACCACCAGTACCACCAGCAGTTCCAGCAAGGTAAAGCCGTGGCGGTTCATTGCCAGCTCACCACGTCCTGGTCTTCCCCTTCGCCGCCCTCTTTGTTGTCGGCGCCGAGGGAGTAGAGGTCAAAGTCGCCGTGCTCGCCGGGGTAGCGGTATTGATAGTCGTTGCCCCATGGGTCTTTGCGAATGACCTTTTTGGTCAGATAGGGGCCGTTCCAGTTCTCCACCCCCGAGGGTTTACTGACCAGGGCGTCCAGCCCCTGGTTGTTGCTGGGGTAATGGCCCACTTCCAACCGGTACAGGTCCAGGGCCGAGTGCAGCTCCTGGATCTGCAGGGCGGCGGTCTTGGTTTTGGAGCTGGACAGCTGGTTGAGCACCTTGGGGCCCACCAGGCTTGCCAGCAGCCCCAGGATCACCAACACCACCAACAATTCCAGCAAGGTAAAGCCGGGTTGTTTCACACAAACCTCCTCAAAGCGGCAGGTCGTTGATGCTGAGGATGGCCATCAGAATGGAAATGATGATGGCGGCGATCAGCATGCCAAGACCCACTATCAGCAAAGGTTCCAGTACCGTCAGCAACCGCTGGATACCGGTTTCCACCTCCCTGTCGTAAGTACCTGCTACCTTGAGCAGCATCTGGTCCAGTTGCCCTGTCTCTTCTCCCACCTGCAGCATCTGCAGGGCCAGGGCCGGGAAGACCTGTTGTTGTTTCAAAAGCCCTGCCAGGCGCTGGCCTTCCTTAAGGCCTTCGGTGCTGTCGTCCAGGGCCTTGCCGAGGCGAAAATTGCCGACGCTGGTCCTGGCCACCTGCAGCGCCTTCACCAGCGGCACCCCGCTTTTTAAAAGGGTGCCGAGGCTGCGGCTAAAACGGGCCATCTCCAGCTTGCCCAGCAAAGCGCCGTAAAGAGGCAGGCGCAGCAGCCAGCTGTCCCAGCGCAGCCGAAACACCGGCTCCTTGAGCTGCCGCTGTAGCAGCACGCCGCCAAGGGCCAAGGCCAGCAGCAGCCACAGCCCCCAGTCGCGGATAAAGCCGGCGCTGGCAATCACTACCTGGGTGGGCAGCGGCAGCGCCTTGCCCATGTCGCTGAAAAGCTGCTGAAACTGGGGCACCACGTAGGTAAGGATCACCAGCAGCGACAGGGCGCTTACCAGCAGCAAGACTAAGGGGTAGAGGAAGGCCGACAGGGTTTTGTCTTTGAGGGCCTGGGCCCGCTCCTGATAAAAGGCCAGATCTTCCAGGCCCTGGCCGAGGTTGCCGGCGGCTTCGGCGGCGCGGATAAGGCTCAGGTAAAAATCCGAAAACCCCTGCTGTTCGGCCAGCACCGCCGACAGCGCCTTGCCGCCCCTAAGGCCCTGATGGATGTTGCCGATAAGGCGGGTCAGCCGCGGCTCCTGGCCAAGCTGAGTCATGATCTCCAGCGCCCGGTCCAGGGCGATACCGGCCGCCAGCAGCGCTGCCAGTTGCTGGGTAAAGAGCAGCACCAGGTTGCCCGCCAGCCGCTGGCTGCCAAGGCGCAGCTCCCAGCGGCCGGCTTTGCGGATCTCCAGCACGATAAGCCCGGCCTGTTGCAACTGGGCCACCACCTGCTCGCGGCTGTCGGCGTCCAGTTGCCCTTGCTGCATCTGGCCCTGACTGGTCACGGCCCGGTAATGAAACTGGCTCATCCGGCTTCCTGCGTGACCCGCAGGACCTCCTCGACAGTGGTAAGCCCGGCCATGGCCTTGATGCAGCCGTCCTCATACATGGTGAGCATGCCCTCGCTGCGGGCCTGGCGCAGCAGGCTGGTGGCGTCGGTGCGGCGCAGCACCAGGGCCTTGAGGGCATCGGAAAGCACCAGCAGTTCCATGATGGCAATGCGGCCCTGGTAGCCGGTGTCCTGGCATTGGGGGCAGCCATTAGCCCGGTAGAGCCGCACCGGCTCCGGATGAGGCAAGCGGTTTAGGCCAAGCTGCTCTACCAGCTCGGGCAGCGGCGCGAACCCCTGCTTGCAATGGGGGCAAAGCAACCGCACCAAGCGCTGACCTACCACGGCGTTGAGGGTGGAGGTGAGCAGGTAGTCTTCCACCCCCATCTCCAAAAGCCGGGTGATGGAGCTGGCGGCGTCGTTGGTATGCAGGGTGGAGAGCACCAGGTGGCCGGTCAGAGCCGATTGCACGCAGATACGGGCGGTTTCCAGGTCGCGCATTTCGCCGACCATGATCACGTCCGGGTCCTGGCGCACTATGGCGCGAAGGGCGTTGGCAAAGGTCAGGCCGATATCGGGTTTTATCTGGATTTGATTGACCCCTGCCAGCTGGTACTCCACCGGATCTTCCACCGTGATCACCTTGCGCGACGCGGTGTTGAGCTGGCTCAGCGCGGTATAGAGGGTGGTGCTTTTGCCCGAGCCGGTGGGGCCGGTGACCAGCAGCATGCCGTCGGGCAGGGCCAGCACCTTTTGCAGGGTGCGAAGGTTGTCTTCGCTGACTCCAAGGGCGTTGAACTCCAGGGCCAGGCTGTCTTTTCGCAGCAGCCGCATCACCACCGACTCGCCGTACAGGGTGGGCACAGTGGACACTCGGATATCCAGCTCCTGGCCCTGGCTGCGAAGCTTGATACGGCCATCTTGCGGCAGGCGGCGCTCGGCGATATTGAGCCGGGCCATGATCTTGATGCGCGAGATAACCGCCTGGGCCAGCCTAACCGAGGGCGCTTCGGTGGGTTGCAGCACACCGTCGATGCGATAGCGCACCTTGAGCTGATGCTCGAAGGGCTCGATGTGAATGTCAGAGGCGCGGCATTCCACCGCCTTTTGGAAGAGGTGATTGACCAGCCTTACCACTGGCGCCTCCGAGGCCAGGTCTTTGAGCTGCTCGACGTCTTCTTCGGCGATGTCGTCGTCGTTGTCGCCACGTGCGGCGCGGTCGCGGGCTTCCTTGTTGTAGAGTCGCTCGATGGCGGCGTCGATGTCGGCGCTCTGGCCCACCAGGGGTTTGCACTCAAGGCCAGTGGCCAGGTGCACGGCGTTGAGGGCGTAGCTGTCTAACGGGTCGGCCATGGCCAGGTACAGCAGGCTTTGCTCCTGGCGCAGGGGCAGCAGGTGGTATTCCTTTAAAAAGCGCAGCGAGAGGCGGTCTTCAAAAAGCGGCTCGTCGGGGAAGTCGTCAGCGCTGATGCTAGATAGGGAAAAACAACGGGCCAACTGGCCCGCCATGTCTTTTTCAGACACCATGCCCAGCCGAATAAGCAGCCGGTGCAGAGGGTCGGCGCCGCCTTGTTCATCGCGCATCCGCCTGACTCTTGCTAGGTCGGCGCTGCTTAGGCATCCCTGCTGCACTAATGCATTGGCCAGCTCCTCCTCCCAAGGGGCCGCCAGGGACTGATTCATGCCAACCTTCTTAGTTAGGTTGAGGCCGAGGAAAGGTAACCTCAAAGATAGTCAAAAAATTGACACTGTCTGGTGGGTAATACAGGGGATGTTACATATTTGTTTATTTTTGCTTGGCCAACTGCTCTGCAAAAGTATGGGCGGTGCGTTCAAAGGTTAAGGCCAACCGTTCCATGGTGCCTTCGATAAGCTCAACTTGCAGGTTGGCCGCGCCGGTCTTGCGCACGGCCTCTACCAGCCGTTGGCTGCGAGCGCGAAAATCGGCATTGAAGTGGCCTTTGGCGCAACACAAGAATGTATCGGCCAGTGACTGCTGCCACTGCTCCAGCAAGGCATGAACCCGGGGATCGTGACTGGTGGCCAACTGGCGGCGAAGGCGGATGGAGACGTGCCCTAGATTTAGGCCGGTGAGGCCAAGGTCGGTCAGGTAGCGAGTGCCGCTGGTGGTGCCTTGCTCGTATCCTGCCAAGCGCATCAACCGGTCACCCATACGGCCATTAAACCAGCCCTCGGGGTGCCGGTGATGGCCGATAGTGGCCAAGTCATGGGCGGTAGAACGGATCAGCCTTTTTTGTACCAATATGCTGTCAGGCGCGGTAATGAGCTTAAACACCCAATACAACACGCTTACCCCGGCAAAGATCCCCAAGGCGACACTCAAGCTGTTGTCCACGGCGTAAGTCATGGTGTTGCTGGGTTGGATGAGGATGACAAAAGGAATACAAAAACCCAGGCCATAAGGCAGGGTAGGCCGGTTGGCCAAGGCCATCAGGCCGATAAACAGTGGTCCGCCCATGGCGATAACCAGCAAGGCAAAGTGACCGGCGCCTTGAGCCATCAAGCCAAGACCAAAATAAAGACCTACCGGAATGGCCAGCAGTACCCCGACCAGCAACCTGGCCAACACGAAGGTTGGCGAGGGGAAACGGGCAAACATCACCGAAAAGGTGAGAGGCAAAATCATCATCATCACCGCCGCTGAGGCGGTGGTGTTGATCCAAATGGCTGCGCCAATAAGAAACACCACCATGGTACGAAAGCCGGTAATGGCGGCCACGAGGGGGTCACGGTAGGTGCTAAGGCTAGGGGCATTGAGGCGGGTTTGCTGGCTGTTTTCCAAAGCGTCATAGGCTTTGAGCACCATCACCAAATCGGCCACCAGCTCCAGGGAGGTTTGAGTTAACCGGGCCAGGATGGGGCTGGGGGCCTGATAGCTGGCCCTAAAATGCAGCAATTCGCGACGCAGCAGCTGAGCGTGGTGGTAACAGTCGTTGTAGTCGGTGGTTTTGGCCATGGCTTTGAAATGCTCGCGCATATTGCGCATCTGCTCGGCCACCTTGTCGTCCAGCAACTCGCCGTGGTTACGCTGAAGCCTGCCAAATATCTGCACCACTGCCAGCAGCGACAGCACCTTGTTGCAAAGCAGATCTGCTGCCCTGGCTCGGCTTGAACCTTCTGGTCCTTCATATACCACGGCACTGGAGTCGTCACTTAAGGCACCCAGGGATTCGAGAATGCCATCTGCCTGCTTATGGCGGTCGACGTGTGTGCCATCGGGATCCAGTTCGACCACCAGATAGTCCAAGGTACGGTTGATGACGTTGCGCGCATGGACTCGAAGCACATTTTTGACCTGCACCGGCCACAACAACAGACTGACCAAGGTGGCGCAGACGGCTCCAACCGAGATTTCGCTCATCCTGGCTTGCGCCACTTCAAAGACGGCATAGCTATCGGCATTGGCGGCATTGGCCATGACCAGCACCACCACCAGCGAGGCGGTCATGGCGGCCATAGCAAAGCCGTAAATGAAATTGAGCCGGTGCACCATCACCGAACCCGCCGACATCAAAAAGACCCACACCGCCAGACTGCCTATAGCCAGCAACGGGTAATCGGTGAACCAATCCAGGATCAGGATACCGGCGGCGCCGCCGATGACGGAGCCAACTATCTGGCAGATCCCCTTCTCGATAACCAGGCCGCTTTCCGGGCGCATCTGCAAAAATACGGCCGACACCAGCGCCCAGTAAGGGCGGTCAAGGTTCAGGTACATGGCCACGTAAAGCGACAAGGCCATGGCAATAACCCCCTTGACCGCGAACACCACTGTGGTGCGATTGGGGGTGAGAAACAGTGCCAGGGTAGGTGGCAGTTGCATGTCAGTCTTGGCTGTTGAGATTGACTGACACCGTCATGCCGGCGCTCAGATGTACCCCCTCGGGGATCTGGTCGAGGCGGATATCCACCGGAATACGCTGGGCCAGGCGCACCCAGTTGAAGGTCTGTTGAACCTGGGGCAATAACTGGTTGTTGGCATTGGTGTTGGTATTGGCAATGCCTGGGGAGATGCTGATAACCGTGCCCAGCAGCGGCTTGCCGCCGCTCATCAGATGCACTTTGGCTTTTTGGCCAACATGTACCAGCGGCAACTTGGTTTCTTCAAAGTAACCGGTCACATAAAAGGAATTGTTTTTCACCAGCGACATCACCGGGGTGCCCTTGGACACATAATTCCCCTGGCGCAGCGTCAGGTTAATGATGGTGCCATCTTCGGGGGCGGTTACCACGGTGCGAGCAAGGTCGATTTGGGCGGCGTTGAGCTGGGCGACGGCCAGGTCATAAGAGGCTTTGGCCTGGTCGGTATTGATGCGGTAGGTTTCTTCGTCTTCATCGCTGATCACCTTCTTGGCAATCAACTGCTTGCGTCTTTGATACTGGTGCTGGGCCAAGTCCCAGGCAAATTTGGCTTTTTCCACCTCGGCTTGGTCTTCAGCGATCACCGCTTTGTAGCGGGTGTCGTCGATAACGAACATCACCTCGCCCTTTTTCACTTGCTGATTATCGTGCACCTTGAGCTCAGTGACCCAGCCAGAGACGTCTGGGGCCAGGGTGGCTACGTCGGCCTGTACCCTGCCGTCACGGGTCCAGGGGGAATAGAGGTAGTGGTTCCACACCCAGGTGCCGGCCAGGATGGCTCCCGCTACAAATAGCAATGTCACTAAGACACGAAGCAGTTGTCCCATGGGGGCTTTAATCTCCGAACAGGTAAATATTCAGGGCCAGGTAACAAACAAAGAGGGATACATCAAACCAGGCATCCTTCCAGATCCACTGGCGCAGCGCGAGCTTGTGCAGAGCCAGGCGGGTTGCCAGGGTCATCACAAAGCCACTCATGGCAAAGACAATAAAAGGGCTGAACAACAGGCCACCCAGGGCCAGTTCGTGAAGCATGGCAAGCCTTACAGGTATCAGGAGACAGGGCCGCTAAGCGGGTTCATCTTATCGCTACTTCGCGCCGAGACTCTAGGGGCAGTGTAAAGAAGTCCCTATTTATCACCACTTAACCGATATCAGCCTAGGGTCAGGGCAGGTCGATTGCCAGGATATCTGCCTCTTTTTGTTCGTACATCGATAGCACCAGACTACCGTCGGGTAGCACCGTAAAAGAGCGCCCCCCTTTGACCGAGCGAGGCGCCAGGGCAGCGATTAGCTTGGCGTAACGCTGGCAGCGCCCGGCAGGGGACATCCTGCAAAGCGTGAACTGGGTCGGTTAAATGGCACAAGGAAGCATTTCAACTGTTTGATATACAAGAGAAAACCTCTAAATTTGGTGATGTTTGTTAAGTTGTGGCCATGCGTTAAGAGCAGGGAAGTGCTGTGCCAGACAAATAAAAAAGCCGCCCGGAGGCGGCTTTTTTATTTGCCGATACAAAAGCTCGAGAAGATGCGCCCCAGCAAATCGTCAGAGCTAAACTCGCCGGTGATTTCAGAAAGCGCCATTTGGGCCAGGCGCAGCTCTTCGGCGAGGATCTCGCCGGCGGCAAAGCCATGGAGTTGCTCTTCGCCTACATCCAGATGCTGCTGGGCGCTGTCGAGGGCGTCGAGGTGGCGGCGGCGGGCCAGAAAGCTGCCTTCGCTGGTGCCTTCAAAGCCCATTAGCGCTTTAAGGTGCTCGCGCAGGGCCTCGACACCGGCGCCGGTTTTAGCCGACAGCCGCAAGATGCCGTTCTCAAACCCGGCTTGCTCGCCGGTCAGCTCCACCTTGTTGCGCACCACGGTGATGCCAAGGCCTGCTGGTAGCCTATCTACAAAGTCAGGCCAGATAGCGTGGGGGTCAGTAGCGTCGGTATCCAGGGCGTCCACCATAAACAGCACCCGGTCGGCTTTCTCGATTTCCGCCCAGGCCCGCTCGATGCCGATTTTCTCTACTGCATCGCCGGTATCGCGAAGACCTGCGGTGTCGATGATGTGCAGCGGCATACCGTCGATATGAATATGCTCGCGCAGCACATCGCGGGTGGTGCCGGCGATGTCGGTAACGATGGCCGCTTCGCGCCCGGCAAGCGCGTTCAATAGGCTCGATTTCCCGGCGTTGGGGCGGCCGGCTATCACCACCCGCATGCCGTCACGCAGCAAGCTGCCTTGGCGGGCGGAGGCTTTGACTGCGGCCAAATCTTCACGAATGGCTGCCAGGTCCCCGGCCACTTTGCCGTCTGAGAGAAAGTCGATTTCTTCTTCGGGAAAATCAATGGCCGCTTCCACGTAGATGCGCAGGTGGATAAGGGATTCCACCAGGGCGTTAATGCGGGCCGAGAACTCCCCTTGCAAGGAATGCACGGCGCTGCGGGCGGCTTGCTCGGAGCTGGCTTCGATGAGGTCGGCGATGGCCTCGGCCTGGGCCAAGTCCAGTTTGTCGTTCAAAAAGGCCCGCTCGGAAAACTCCCCAGGCCTTGCCAGGCGCACACCGGGCTCTGCCAGGATGGCTCGCAGCAGCAGGTCAAGGATCACCGGGCCGCCGTGGCCTTGCAGCTCCAGCACGTCTTCACCGGTAAAGCTGTTGGGGCCGGGGAAGTACAGCGCAATGCCTTGGTCCAGCACAGTGCCGTCGGTGTCCATGAACGGGCCGTACTGGGCATAACGGGCTTTGGGCAGGGCACCCAGCCGGGCCTTGGCCACACTGGCTGCCTTGGGGCCGGAGATGCGGATAATGCCAACGCCGCCGCGACCGGTGGCGGTGGCAATGGCTGCGATGGTCTCTGACATGGAAATCTCCTTACAAAAAAGGCGGCTTGCGCCGCCCTTTTTTATCGTAGGCCTTTCTTCTCAAGGCCCTTGTAGATAATGAGCTGCTGGGTAATGGACACCAGGTTGCTCACAAACCAGTACAGTACCAGGCCGGAGGGGAAGAAGGCGAAGAACACGCCCATCACCAGCGGCATCAGCTGCATGACCTTTTGCTGCATCGGGTCGGTCATGGTGCTGGGGTTCAGCTTCTGGCTAAACCACATGGAGGCGGCAAACAGTACCGGCAGCACAAAGAACGGGTCTTTGGCCGACAGGTCGTGGATCCACAGCATAAACGGCGCTTGGCGCAGCTCTACGGATTCTTGCAGCACATAGTACAGGGCCATGAAGATAGGCATCTGCAGCAGCAGCGGGAAGCAGCCACCCAGAGGGTTAACCCCTTCGTCCTTGTACAGCTTCATCATCGCCTGAGACATGCGCTGGCGGTCGTCACCCAAACGCTCTTTCAGGGATGCCAGCTTCGGCTGCAGGGCGCGCATCTTGGCCATGGAGGTGAACTGGGCCTTGGTCAGCGGGTACATGGCACCACGCACCAACAGGGTCAGCAGCACAATGGCAAAGCCCCAGTTGTGTACCACACCGTGCAGCAGTTTAAGCAGCCAGAACAGGAATTCGCTGATAAACCACAGGAAGCCGTAGTCGACGGTCTTTTCCAGTTTGGGGGCAACGGCGGCCAGGGCGTCCTGGTCTTTGGGGCCCACAAACAGATCAGCGGTCAGGCTGGCAGAACCTTGGGCCGGTACGGTAACGGGCTTGCTCTTGATGCCGATGATGGCGTCAGAGCCGGACTGCAGGCTGTAAACGTCCAGTTTGACGTTGTCGAGCTTGGGCGCCCAGGCAGACACAAAGTAGTGCTGCAGCATGGCTACCCAGCCGGTGCTGGTTTCCTTGTTGAGGTTACGTTCTTTGACGTCGTCAAAGTTGTACTTCTCGTAGGACTCGTCATCGGTGGAATACACCGGGCCGGTGTAAGTGCCGTGGGAGGTGATGCCGGAGTCGGGCTCGTGGTTGGTACGTTTGATTTGACCAAAGAACTGCACAGACAGCGGTTTGTCGGTGGGGTTGGTCACTTCGAAACGGGTGTTGACCACATACTTGCCGGGGGCCAGGGTCAGCACCTTTTTATAGACAACGCCATTGGCGCCATCATAAGTGAGGGTCAGCTGGCTGTCGCCGTTGGCCAGGGTAGTGGCCTCGGAAGCGGTGTAAACCGGGCGGCTCTGGGTGTCGGAACCGTTGGGGCCGATAAGGCCGCTCATGGCTACGTAGTTAAAGCCGGGCTCGCGGGTGAATAGGGTCAACCGCTCTTCGCCACCTTGCACCTTGGCAAAATGCTTGAGCTGGGCACCGACGATGTCGCCGCCGCGGGTATCAACGGTCAGCTTGAGCTCGTCGTTGGCAAGGGTAACCAAATGAGCCTTGGTGCTGGCTGCAGGCTTAGCGCCCTCGGTCTGAGGAATATCGTCGGAACTGGGCAGGGCGTCGGCAGGCGCTTCAGTGGGTACCGAAGCGGTAGCGGCTATAGGCGCCGGCTTGGGTTCATGGTCCTTCTCCCAGGCTTGGTACAGCAGGAAGCTGACAGCAAGCAGAGCGAAGAACAACAAGGAGCGTTGGGATTCCATGGGTTTAACGTTCTCTAGTTTTACGTTCGGGAACCGGATCGTGACCACCGGGATGGCGAGGGTGGCATTTTAATATTCTGCGCACCGCTAACCAACTTCCTTTCACAGGGCCGTGGCGCCTGATGGCCTCAATAGCGTAGTGGGAACAGGTGGGCGTAAAACGGCAGGTTGGTCCCAACAGGGGACTGAGCAACAGCTGATAGAGCCGTATCGGCAGTATCAGGCATGCGCTAAGCGCTTTGCCAAGAGTTTCCATAGCCTGTCCACCAAAGCCACGTAGTCGCTGTTTTCCAGAAACTGGGCGGGCTTTTTGACGATGACAATGACATCGGCGTCGGGTAATGCCGACTGATGCTGCCGCACGTACTCCCTGGTCAGTCGTTTAAGACGGTTCCGGGAAGTCGCTTTTTTAACCTGTTTACGGGCAATTGTCAGCCCCAATCTGGCATGGCCGAGATCGTTGGTTCTGGCTAAGAGAGTGACTTCAGGAGAGGAGGCGCGGACGGGGTTATCGAAAACCCTTTGGAAATGCGCGGGAGTTAGCAGACGTAACTCCCGGCTAAAGGTCAGCTTGGACACTTGCGGGTGCAGAGCACTCAAGTGAATCAGGCAGACAGGCGAGCGCGACCTTTGGCACGGCGACGAGCCAGTACCTTGCGGCCGTTTTTGGTAGCCATGCGAGCACGGAAACCGTGGTCACGCTTGCGTTTGATTACGCTGGGTTGAAAAGTACGTTTCATAAGTATTTACCGTCGGTCAGTCGTTAAACCACAGGGAGCCTTTACTGGCCTGGCCGTCTTGGCCCCTGCAAATGGCCCACAAAAAGAGGCCGAATTATATAGAGGTGGCCAAACTGCGTCAAATATACACAAGGTAAATTTATCAGCGGCGAGCATTCTAGATCAGTCTGGGATCAATGTAACGATCCTGATGATCGTGGTTGATCTCGACGGCCTGCCTAGTCAACAATAACCCTCCTGCCGCCACCACGATCCCTGCCGTGATTCATCCCGTGCATTTTGCCTGGGAGGGTTTTTATCGCTGTGTCGAAGGTGGTGGGGCAGACATTATTAAAGGTAGAATAACGGACTTTTTGATTGGGGAGTGTCAGCGTGGGTGCGTCGCTATGGCAGCAATGTCTGGATAGGCTGCAGGATGAGTTGCCAACTCAGCAATTCAGCATGTGGATCAGGCCTCTTCAGGTAGAGCTGGGCGAGGAAGTCCTGACACTCTTTGCCCCTAACCGTTTTGTACTGGATTGGGTGCGCGACAAATACATGAGCCGCATCAATGAGTTATTGGGCGAATTTTGCGGCCAGGACGCTCCTTCCTTATTCTTCGAAGTCGGTTCTCGCAAGGTCCAGGCCGAAGTCCCGGCCCCTGCGGTAGCCGCCGCGCCGCCGGCCGCGCCCCGCCAGGCAGCCAAGCCCAAAGTGGTGCCCAGCTGGCAGCAGCCAGCCGAAAAAGCCGACAGCGATGTTCAATACCGCTCCAACATTAACCCGGTGTATACCTTCGACAACTTTGTTGAGGGTAAATCCAACCAGTTGGCCCGCGCCGCTGCTGGCCAGGTAGCTGACAACCCCGGCAAGGCCTACAACCCGCTGTTCCTTTATGGCGGTACAGGCCTGGGTAAAACCCACCTGCTTTATTCTGTCGGTAACGCCATCCTCGCCAACAAGCCCGGCGCCAAAGTGGTGTACATGCACTCCGAGCGCTTCGTGCAGGACATGGTGCGGGCGCTGCAGAACAATGCCATCGAAGAATTTAAACGCTATTACCGCAGCGTTGATGCGCTGCTTATCGATGACATCCAGTTTTTTGCCAACAAAGAGCGCTCCCAGGAAGAATTTTTCCATACCTTCAACGCCCTGCTAGAAGGTAACCAGCAGATCATCCTCACCTCTGACCGGTATCCCAAAGAGATTGACGGTGTTGAAGACCGGCTTAAATCCCGCTTCGGCTGGGGCCTGACCGTGGCCATTGAGCCGCCGGAGCTGGAAACCCGGGTCGCTATTTTGATGCGTAAGGCCGAAGAGCACGGTATTCACCTCTCTGACGAGGTGGCCTTTTTTGTGGCCAAACGCCTACGCTCTAACGTGCGTGAGCTGGAAGGAGCCCTTAACCGGGTGATTGCCAACGCCAATTTTACCGGCCGCGCCATTACCATCGATTTTGTCCGCGAGGCCCTTCGCGACCTGCTGGCCTTGCAGGAAAAGCTGGTAACCATCGACAACATACAGAAAACCGTTGCAGAGTATTACAAGATCAAGGTGGCTGATCTGCTCTCCAAACGGCGGTCCCGTTCCGTCGCCAGGCCCCGGCAACTGGCCATGGCCCTGGCCAAGGAACTGACCAACCACAGCCTCCCCGAGATTGGGGATGCTTTTGGTGGGCGAGATCACACGACAGTGCTTCACGCCTGTCGTAAAATTCAGGAGCTTCGAGAAAGCTCCCACGACATCAAAGAAGACTACGCCAACCTGATCCGAACCTTGTCTTCCTGATAGCGGAAATCGGTCATGAAATTTGTCATAAACAGGGAACAACTTCTTCGGCCTTTACAGCAGGTCGCCGGTGCCGTAGAGCGCCGCCACACCTTGCCTATTCTGGCCAATGTCCTTATCGAGGTCAGTGACGGCGTACTGTCGTTGACCGGTACCGACCTGGAAGTGGAGCTGATTGGTCAGTTGACCCTGCTTGACGCCAGCCAGAACGGCCGCATTACCGTGCCTGCAAAGAAGCTGGTGGATATTATTCGCGGTTTGCCTGATGGGGCTGAAATAAAGGTCGATGTGGATGGTGAGCGTTTACTTATCCGCTCTGGCCGCAGCCGTTTCTCGCTGTCCACCCTGGCGGCAGAGGACTACCCCAATATCGACGCCTGGCAGAGCGACATTGAGTTCGTTACCGCCCAGAGCAGCCTGCGTAAGCTGATTGATTCCACCCATTTCTCCATGGCCAACCAGGATGTCCGTTATTACCTCAATGGCATGCTGTTCGAGACCGAAGGCAACAAACTGCGTACCGTCTCCACCGACGGCCACCGCCTGGCCATGGCTTATCAGATCATCGAAGGGGTAAACCTGCCCGAGCACCAGGTGATCGTGCCCCGTAAGGGTGTGCTTGAGCTGGTTAGGCTGCTTAACCACGATGAAGCGCTGGTGCGGGTGCTGATCGGTGCCAACCATATTCGGGTGATAACCGACGACTTCACCTTTACCTCTAAGCTGGTGGATGGCCGTTTCCCCGATTATCGCCGGGTGTTGCCGCGTCAGGCCGACAACCGCTTGCAGGCCGACCGGGAAGTGCTGCGCCAAGCTTTTGCTCGCGCTTCTATTCTCTCCAACGAGAAGTTCCGTGGCGTACGCCTGAACCTGGACGGCAGTGAGCTTAAAATCACTGCTAATAACCCCGAGCAGGAAGAAGCCGAAGAAAACTTGGAAGTGGCCTACCAAGGCGAGCCTCTGGAGATCGGCTTTAACGTTAGCTACTTGTTGGATGTGCTTAACACCCTCAAATGCGAGACGGCCCAGATGTCCTTTGGGGATGCCAACTCCAGTACCCTGATCGAGGACGCCGCCTCCGACGAGGCTGTCTACGTGGTCATGCCCATGCGCCTGTAATGAGGCCTTCTTGAGCGTAAGCCATCTTTCGTTAAGTCGGTTTCGTAATATCGAGACCCTACAGTTGGAGCCCGGTACGGGCTTCAACTGTATTATCGGCCCCAACGGCAGCGGCAAGACCGCGGTGCTCGAAGGGCTGCACTTCCTCGGCCTTGGCCGCTCTTTTCGTACCCATCAGCCTGCCCGAGCCATCCAGGATGGCCAGAGTGACTTCCTGCTCTTTGCTCGCAAAGAAGAAGGTGAGCGGACCCATCAACTCGGCATGCAGCGTGATAGGGCAGGGAACCTCAGTCTGCGGCTTAATGGCGAGACCCCCGATCGCCTGGCCACCTTTGCCGAAGTGCTGCCGCTGCAACTCATTACCCCTGAGAGTTTTGATTTATTGACCGGTGGCCCGGCCAATCGCCGGCAGTTTCTCGATTGGGGCGTGTTCCACGTGGAAAGCGGATTCCTGGCCGCTTGGTCTCGGGTAAAAAGACTACTAAAACAGCGAAATGCCCTGCTAAAAAGGCGCCCAAAAAGGTATGATGAACTGTCTTACTGGGATAGTGAGTTTGCCCGTTACAGCGGCCAGTTAACGGCGCTTAGGCAGGCTTACGTCGAGGAGCTGTTACCGGCCCTCGAGCCTATGCTGGCAAGGCTGCTCCCGCGCTATCAGGTATCCCTGGAATTTGCCCAGGGCTGGGATAAATCCCTGGCGCTGGATGCGGTACTGAAAAGCCAGTTTGAACGGGACCAGATGCTGGGCTTTACCCAGGCTGGTCCACACAAGGCCGATTTGCGCATCAAGGTTGATGGCATTCCGGTTCAGGAGTTTTTCTCCCGAGGGGAACTGAAGCTGCTGGTCTGTGCCCTTAAATTGGCCCAGGCCGCCTTGCTCAAGGATAAGAGGCAACGGCAGGTGAGTTTTCTTATCGATGACCTGCCCGCTGAACTGGATAGCGACAAGCGGCTGGCACTGACCGCTGCCCTGGCTGATACCCAGGCCCAAGTCTTTGTGACGGCCATAGATGCAGACAAAGTTGATGACATGGTTGCCCCACTGAGCGACGTCCGCCTGTTTCACGTGAAACAGGGGCGACTCAGTGGCGCCGACGGATAAAAAGAGAGACGGATAATGGCGAACGAATACGATTCCTCGAGTATCAAGGTCCTTAAGGGCCTGGATGCGGTGCGTAAACGTCCAGGCATGTATATCGGTGACACCGACGACGGCTCTGGCCTGCACCATATGGTGTTCGAGGTCGTGGATAACTCTATCGACGAGGCTCTGGCTGGCCACTGCAGCGATATCCTGGTCACCATCCATGCCGATGGCTCCGTCTCTGTTCGTGACGATGGTCGTGGTATCCCAACCGAGCAGCACGAAGAAGGTAAGAGCGCCGCCGAAGTCATCATGACGGTGCTGCACGCCGGCGGTAAGTTCGACGACAACTCCTACAAGGTCTCCGGCGGTCTGCACGGCGTGGGGGTCTCGGTTGTTAACGCCCTGTCCGACAAGCTTGAACTGACCATCCGCCGCAAGGGCCAGGTGCACCAGCAGATTTACCACCTGGGTGAGCCCCAGGCTCCGCTGGCCGTTGTTGGCGAAGCTCAAGGCACCGGCACCGAGATCCGTTTCTGGCCCAGCCCCACCATTTTCTCCGATACCCTGTTCCACTACGACATCCTGGCCAAACGCCTGCGCGAGCTGTCGTTTCTGAACTCCGGGGTGTCTATTCGTCTGCAGGACGAGCGCGACGACCGCAGTGACCACTTCATGTATGAAGGTGGTATCCAGGCATTCGTCGACTACCTCAACCGTAACAAGACCCCCATCCACCCCAAGGTGTTTCATTTCACCCTGGAGCGGGAAGACGGCATTGCCGTCGAGGTGGCCATGCAGTGGAACGATTCCTTCCAGGAAAATCTCTACTGCTTTACCAACAACATTCCCCAGCGCGATGGTGGTACCCACCTGGCCGGTTTCCGTGCTGCTCTGACCCGGACCATGAACAACTACATGGAAGCGGAAGGGCATTCTAAAAAGGCCAAGATCAGCACCACCGGTGACGACTCCCGTGAAGGCCTGACCGCCGTTATCTCGGTAAAAGTACCGGACCCGAAATTCAGCTCCCAGACTAAGGACAAGCTGGTTTCTTCCGAGGTGAAGTCGGCGGTGGAATCGGCCATGGCCGAGAAATTCCAAGAATACCTGCTGGAAAACCCCAGCGATGCCAAGACCGTTGTGGGCAAGATCATCGATGCTGCCCGCGCCCGGGAAGCGGCCCGTAAGGCCCGCGAGATGACCCGCCGCAAAGGCGCCCTGGATTTGGCCGGCTTGCCCGGCAAACTGGCCGACTGCCAGGAAAAAGACCCGGCGCTGTCCGAACTCTACATAGTGGAGGGTGACTCTGCGGGCGGTAGTGCCAAGCAGGGTCGTAACCGTAAGAACCAGGCCATCCTGCCCCTTAAGGGCAAGATCTTGAACGTTGAGAAGGCCCGTTTCGACAAGATGCTGTCCTCTCAGGAGGTGGCTACCCTCATTACTGCCCTGGGTTGCGGCATTGGCCGTGACGAATACGACCCGGACAAGCTGCGCTATCACAGCATCATCATCATGACCGATGCCGACGTCGACGGCTCCCACATCCGTACCCTGCTGCTGACCTTCTTCTATCGCCAGATGCCCGAGCTGGTGGAGCGTGGTTACATCTACATCGCTCAGCCGCCGCTGTACAAAGTGAAGAAGGGCAAGCAGGAGCAGTACATCAAAGACGATGCGGCCATGACCCAATACCTCACCTCCATTGCCCTGGACGGTGCCGAACTGCACGTTAACGCTGATGCTCCGGCCATTGCCGGCCTGGCTCTGGAAAACATGGTGACTCAGTTCCGCGATGTGGAAGTGATGATCGAGCGCCTGTCCCGCAAATACCCGGTGGCAGTGACCCGTGAGCTGATTTATCACGCGGCTCTCAAATCCGAAGCATTGAAGGATAAAGCCAAGGCTGAGCAATGGCTGGCTGAACTGGTGGCCATCCTCAACGGCAAAGAGCTGTCTGGCTCCACTTACCTTGCCGACTTGGTGGAAGATGCCGAGCGCAGCCTGTGGGTGCCGCGCTTTACCATCCGTACTCACGGCGTGGACCACGAGTACCGCTTCGGCCCCGACTTCTTCGCGTCCGCCGAATACGGCAAGCTGGTTGCCCTGGGCGAAGCCATCCACAACCTCATCGAGGAAAGTGGCTATGTGCAGCGTGGCGAGCGCAAGCAGCCGGTTAAAACCTTCGAACAGGCCCTCAATTGGCTGATGAACGAGGGTAAACGTGGCCTCTACGTGCAGCGCTATAAAGGTCTGGGTGAGATGAACCCCGAGCAGCTCTGGGAAACCACCATGGACCCGGAAGTGCGCCGCATGCTGCGGGTACGGATTGAAGACGCCGTGGCCGCCGACCAGTTGTTTACCACCCTGATGGGCGATCACGTGGAGCCGCGCCGCGACTTCATCGAAACCAACGCCCTGAAAGTGGCCAACCTGGACGTTTAAGCCGTTCTGGTACTGAGCATAAAAGGGGGTAGCGCAAGCTACCCCCTTTTTCTTTTACGCAGCGGTGTGTTGGGCTTTTCTCGCTCTAAAGGCGGCACGGCATGCGCACGGATGACCAATGGGGGGCAGAGCGCGGCGGTTCCGTAAGGCTGCATTTTCATGTTTCACGTGAAACGCCCCTCAGCAGGGAGCGAGTTGCCAGACAGGTGGGTTAAGCAGCAGGGTGTCGGTCAACTGCAGCCGGTCGAGAAACGTCTGGTCGTGTGAAACCACTACCAGGGCACCTTGATATTGGCCGAGCATGGCTTCCAGTGCCTGTAGGGAGGAGAGGTCGAGGTGGTTGCTGGGCTCATCCAATAGCAAGAGCTCGGGTAGCTCGCCACCATAAAGCAGTAACGCCAACGCCGCCTTTATCCGCTCGCCGCCGCTGAGCTGGCCTGTGGGTATGGCCAGCTTCTGCGCATCCAGGCCCAGCTGCGCCAGCCAGGTTCGCAGTTGGCCCTGTGTCTTGCCTTGCCCTGTCGGCAACTGGGCCAGCAGCGGTTGGTTGGGGTTGAGCTGGGACGCCTGTTGGTCGAGATAACCCAGGCGGCAGCATTGTTTCATCTCTCCTGCTGACGATGCCATTTCCCCGGCCATCACTTTTAGCAGCGTCGATTTACCGGCACCATTACTGCCCATCACCGCTAGCCGTTGCCCGGCGCGAAGGGTCAGGTTAAGAGGCTGTAGGGGAGCCGCCATCGGCAACACCAGCTCTTCCATGGTCAGCAACTGGCGCCTACTACCGTTGGCCGCTTGGGCATCGAGGTGGACGTGCACCGGTAACTGCTGACCCAAATGGCTCGAGGCATTGGCGATGTCGCCGTCCAGCTGCTCCTTGCGTTGTTGCTGTTGCTTTTGGATCTTTCCTAGGGTTTTTTCGCTGTTTTGCTTTCGGCCGCCCAGCAGGATCTTGGCTTGGTTATGGTCGTCACGACCGGCTTTGGCCTGACGTTTTTGCTGCCGCTCCTGTTGCTGCTGCATGGCGCGATTTTCTTTGCGTCGCTGCTGTTGCAGATGCTGCAGTTTATCGTTGGCTTGTTCCAGCTGGTCCTGCTTTTGCTGGTGGTAATGCTGGTAATTGCCACCGTAGCTCTTGAGTCCGGCGGGCGATAGTTCGTAGATCCGCTCTACCATGGCCAACAGCTGCCGATCATGGCTTATCAGCAGCAGGGCACCTTGCCAGTCGGCAAGCTGTTGTGCCAGCCGCCGCCGAGCCTGGGCATCCAAGTGGTTGCTGGGTTCGTCAAGGATCAGGCAATCGGCTTCGGCCAGGGTTGCACCAAGCAGGGCAACCTGCATGACCTCGCCGCCGCTGACGGTCTGGGCCGGCATGTCGAGGCTGAGATGGCCCAGCTCTAGCAGTTCCAACTGCTGCTGGAGCCATTGTGGCAGATCCCAATCACTGCCGACGATCTCGAAGTCATCCGTTTCAATACTGCCAGCGGCAATGCGTTTAAGCGCCGCCAGTCGATCCTCAACACCCAGCAGCTGAGCCAGTGTGACGTCAGGAGGGAAGTTACGTTGTTGTGCCAGGTAGTGGATGCGGCCCTGTCGCAGGCATTGCCCCGAGCTGGGCTGGCGTAGCCCGGCCATCAGTTGCGCCAGAATAGATTTCCCTACACCGTTGCGGCCAACCAAGGCGGAGCGGCGAATGTCCAGTTGGGCACTCAGGTTCGAGAAGAGGGTTCTGCCGTCAGGCAGAACATAGGAGACGTTATCCAACGTCAGATAAGGGGTCGTCATGCAAAGCTCCATGGATACCAAGTACTCGGGCTCCGTGCTGGTCAGCGACGAAGAAGGAGAAACCGTCGGTAGGACGGCGGTATCAATAGCGCATTGGACGAACCCTCGGTGGTCGGTAAGAATCCCTATGCTAGGAAAAAGAAGCGCCATGATGCAAGCCGATAATGAGGCTGTTTCACGTGGAACATCATGAACTTGGGGCTCCTTGCGCTTTTACCGAATCCCTGATGGACTGACGCAGCCAGCGATGTGCGGCATCGTTGTGGTGCTTCTCGTGCCACAGCATCACCATCTGGAAGCTAGGTGCCTGAAAGGGGACGGGGTGTGTTTTGAGCCCGGTGCCCGGTATCAGCCGGGAGGGCACCATGGCCACCAGGTCCGAGCTTTCCAGCAGCTGGCACAGGAAGTTGAAGTGCGGCACGGACAGCACCACCTTGCGCTTGTGGCCAAGCATGGCTAATACCTGATCGGTGCCGCCACTGAAGCCGCCGCCGTTGGGGGAGACCATCACATGCTCCAGGTGACAAAAGCGATCCATGTCCAGTGGCTGTTGCAGCTGCGGGTGGTCTTTGCGCCCGGCCAGCACATAGTGTTCGGTGAACAGAGCGCTGCTCTTCAAGCCGGGAGGAGCGGCATCAGCGGTATGAAAGGCCAGTTCCAGCTCGCCACTCTCCATGCTTGCCGCCAGCGTACGGGGTTTGACCTGGCTGACGGCGATACGGCACTGGGGCGCCTGGCGCAAAATAGAGGGTAGGGCCCGGCGCAAAATGGTGGCTTCGCCGTAGTCGGCAGCGGCGAGGCGCCAAGTGCCTTTAGCGGTGGTCGGGTCAAATTCCCTGGCCGGCTGCACGGCCTGCTCCAAGGCAGTTAGCGCATCGGCCAGGGGCGCCTGGAGAGATTCTGCCAGCGCTGTTGGCGTCATTCCTCTTGGGCCCGGCAGCAGCAAAGGGTCACCGAACATCTCCCGCAATTTTTTTAGCTGCACGCTGACCGACGGTTGTGAGAGATGCAGACGCTGGGCGGCGCGGGTAACGTTGCGCTCTTTTAGCAGCACGTCCAGCGTCATCAGCAGGTTAAGGTCTAGCCCCTGGAAATTAATCATGGCTATGGCTTATATAGTGGTAATTCATTTTAACTATACCCGAGCCTTGCTCATCATGGCGGCTGTTAAGTTGAGGAGTTCGCCATGAAAGTCTTAGTGATTTATGCCCACCCTGAAGCGTCGTCCCTGAACGGGGCGCTGCGTGACCATGCATTGCAGCACCTGCGTAAGGCAGGGCATGAGGTGCAGCTTTCCGATCTCTATGCCATGAACTGGAAGGCGACGCTGGACGCCGCCGATTTCCCGGAGCGGGACCCGAGCCAGCCTTTCCACCCCTCCCTGGACTCCAAGTTGGCTTACGCCAATGGCAGTCAAAGTGCCGATATCGCGGCCGAACAGGCCAAGCTGGAATGGGCCGATGCGGTGATCTTCCAGTTTCCGCTGTGGTGGTTCTCGGTGCCGGCTGTTATGAAGGGGTGGTTCGACAGGGTCTATGCCTACGGCTTTGCCTATGGGGTTGGCGAGCATTCCGACCACCATTGGGGCGACCGTTATGGTGAAGGCAAGTTTGCCGGCAAAAGGGCCATGCTGCTGGTCACCACGGGCGGTTGGGCCAGCCACTACAGCGCTCGAGGCATCAATGGGCCTATCGACGATATTCTGTTCCCCATCCAGCATGGTTTGCTGTTCTACCCGGGGTTTTCGGTGTTGGAACCTATGGTTGTCTATCGCACCAGCAAGGTTGATGAGGCGCGCTTCGGTGAGCTGTGCAGTGAGTTGGAGGGACGTCTCGATACCTTGCAAAGCGCTCCGGTCATTCCCTACCGGCGCCAAAACCACGGCGACTATGCCATTCCGGCTCTGGAGCTCAAAGACCATATCAAAGGCGGTGAAGGCGGCTTTGCTATCCACCTGGCCGACTAGGTTTCACGTGAAACAAAAAAAGGCGCCTTGCGGCGCCTTTTTCTTTTAAAAGCTTTCGCTTTATTGCAGCACTGAGATGTCCGCCACCTGCAGGAACAGGCCGCGCAGGCGACCCAGCAGCGCCAGGCGGTTCTGCTTCAGGGCGGCATCCTCGGCCATCACCATCACGCCGTCGAAGAAGGCGTCCACCGGCTCGCGCAGGGCGGCGAGGGCGGTCAGGGCAGGGGTGTAGTCCCCATTGGCAAAGAGCGGCGCCAATTCTGCTTCCAGGCGGCTTACCTCGGCGAACAGGGCCACTTCGGCGGCTTCTACCAGGCGCTCTTTGACAACCTCTGTAGGCAGCTCGCCGTCCACTTTGGACAGGATATTACCCACCCGCTTGTTGGCGGCGGCCAGGGCCTCGGCGGCGTCCAGGGCGCGGAAGGCGGATACCGCTTTCACGCGCTGGTCAAAGTCCACCGGCTTGGTGGGGCGGCGGGCCAGTACGGCGTTGATCACGTCGCCGCCAAAGCCTTCGTCCTGGTACCAGGCCTTGAAGCGGCCCAGCAGGAATTCCAGCACATCCTCTTCCACCTTGGCGTTGCTGATTTTGCAGCCCAGCAGGGCCTTGGCTTCGCGGATAAGATCGGTGAGATCCAGCTTGAGGCCGTTTTCCTTGATGATGCGAAGGGCACCCAAGGCGGCGCGGCGCAGGGCGAAGGGGTCCTTGTCACCTTTGGGGGCTTGGCCAATGCCGAAAATGCCCACCAGGGTGTCCAGCTTGTCAGCCAGGGCCACGGCGCAGGACACAGAGGCAGAGGGCAGGGCGTCACCGGCAAAGCGGGGCAGGTACTGGTCTTCCAGGGCCTGGGCTACCGCTTCGGGCTCACCGTCCAGGCGCGCATAGTGCATGCCCATGGTGCCCTGGGTGTCGGTGAACTCCATGACCATCTGGGTCATCAGGTCGCACTTGGACAGCAGGCCGGCGCGCTGGGCTTCGCTCACATTGGCACCCAGTTCGGCGGCAATAAAGCCGGCCAGGGCGCTGATGCGCTCAACCTTGTCGCGAAGGGTGCCGAGATCCTTTTGGAACAGCACTGTCGCCAGGCTGTCCAGGCGGTCGGCAAGCTTGTGCTTACGGTCGGTCTTGAAGAAGAACTCGGCGTCGGCCAGACGAGGGCGCACCACCTTCTCGTTACCGGCGATGATCTGCTGCGGGTCCTTGGACTCGATGTTGGTCACAAAGATGAACTTGTTGAGCAGCTTGCCGTCGTTGCCATAGACAGGGAAGTATTTCTGGTCACCCTTCATGGTGTAGACCAGGGCCTCCGGGGGCACGGTCAGGAATTTCTCTTCAAAGCTCGCCACCAGCACCACCGGCCATTCCACCAGGGAGGCCACTTCTTCCAGCAGGCTGTCTTCCAGATCCGCCTTGCCGCCCAGTTCCTGGGCCTTGGCTTCGGCGGCGGCCTTGATCTTGGCCTTGCGGCTTTCAAAATCGGCCAGCACCTTGCCCTTGCTTTCAAGGTCGCCAAGGTAATGGTCGGCATGGGCCAGCTCGAATTGGCTTTCGCCCATAAAGCGGTGGCCACGGACGGTGCGGCCAATAGTGATGTCCAGCACGGCGCCGTTAATCAGCTGGTCGCCGTACAGGGCGGTGATGGTGTGTACCGGGCGGATAAACTGGGTGCGCTTGGCGCCCCAACGCATAGGCTTGGGAATGGGCAGCTTTTTGAGGGCGCTTTCCACCATGGCCGGTACCAGGGCTTGCACCGGCTGGCCTTTGATCTCGGCCTTGTGCAGCAGCCACTCGCCCTTGTCGGTGATCATGCGGCCGGCATCTTTGATGTCGATGCCACAGCCGGCGGCCCAGCCCAGGGCGGCCTTGGTGGCATTACCTTCGGCGTCAAAGGCGGCCTGCACGGCGGGGCCGCGCTTTTCCACTTCCTTGTCGGGCTGCTGGGCAGCCAGGGCCTTGACGGTCAGGGCCAGGCGGCGAGGGGCGGCGTGCCATTGAATAGCATCAAAGGCCAGCTCGGCTTCGGTCAGCTCGGCGCCCAGGTTGGCGGCAAAGGCTTCGGCCAGGGTACGCAGGGCCTTGGGTGGCAGCTCTTCGGTACCGATTTCTACCAGTAGGTTCTGGGCCATTATTTTGCCTCCTTGCACATGGGGAAGCCGAGCGCCTCACGGGCGGCATAAAAGGCTTCGGCGCAGGCCTTGGACAGGGCGCGGACCCGCAGGATGTAACGCTGACGCTCGGTGACCGAAATGGCGTGGCGGGCGTCCAGCAGGTTGAAGGCATGGGAAGCTTTCATGACCTGCTCATAGGCCGGCAGCGGCAAGGGCTTTTCCAGGGCCAGCAGGGCTTGGCACTGGCGCTCGCACTCGTCAAAGACCTGGAACAGGAAGTCGACATTGGCGTGTTCGAAGTTGTAGGTGGATTGTTCCACTTCGTTTTGGTGGAAGACGTCACCGTAGGTGATCTTGCCCAGGGGGCCGTCGGTCCACACCAGGTCGTAGACCGAATCTACGCCTTGGATATACATGGCCAGACGCTCAAGGCCATAGGTTATCTCGCCGGTCACCGGGCTACATTCCAGACCGCCCACCTGCTGGAAGTAGGTGAACTGGGTCACTTCCATGCCGTTAAGCCACACTTCCCAGCCCAGACCCCAGGCACCCAGGGTGGGGGACTCCCAGTTGTCTTCCACGAAGCGAATATCGTGAACCAGGGTGTCGATACCCAGCGCTTCCAGAGAACCTAGGTACAGCTCTTGGATGTTGTCCGGGGACGGCTTGAGCATCACCTGGAACTGGTAATAGTGCTGCAGACGGTTGGGGTTTTCACCGTAGCGGCCGTCGGTAGGACGGCGGGACGGTTGCACATAGGCGCTGGAGATAGGCTCCGGGCCAACGGCGCGCAGGAAGGTCATGGGGTGGAAAGTACCGGCACCCACTTCCATGTCTAAAGGCTGGATAACGGCGCAGCCTTGGCGGGCCCAGTAATCCTGCAAGGCGAGGATCAGCCCTTGAAAGGTCTTGAGATCGTAATTTTGCATGATATTTGCGCTAAAAGGGCTATTTCAGCCGAGTTTCCTGATTAAGACCGCCAGTATAACGCGCTTTAGCAGCAAATTTGCAGCATTCTTGAGCAGTCGCGGTGTCTGGCGGGTAAGTGTTTGCTTACTCTTGTGGCAGGCCTTTACGGATAAGGTATCGGTAAGGCGCCTCGGTGATTTCGCTGGCCACTAGGGTGTGGTCCATAAAGCGGCAAAAAGAGGGAATGTCGCGGGTGGTGGCAGGGTCATCGGCCAGCACCAGCAAAGTCTCGCCGTCAGACAATTTGCGGATCTTACCCCGTACCATCATCACCGGTTCGGGGCAGCGCAGGCCCAGTACATCCAGTTCGTGGTCAGGTTTGGCAAAATGGCTCATGGCAAACTCCGCTGAAAAAGTGGGCGAATTCTACCCGAAAAACAAAAAGCCGGCCACCAGGGCCGGCTTTTGACCAGAGGGAACCTTACACCCGTTCGAAGACGGTGGCGATGCCCTGGCCCAGACCAATACACATGGTGGCCACACCAAGAGTGGCGTCTTTGGCTTCCATGAGGTTGATAAGGGTGGTGGAGATACGGGCACCGGAGCAACCCAGAGGGTGGCCAAGGGCGATGGCACCGCCGTTGAGGTTGACCTTGTCGTCTACCTGGTCAGCCAGGCCCAAGTCTTTCACGCAAGGCAGAGACTGCGCGGCAAAGGCTTCGTTCAGCTCGAACAGGTCGATGTCGCCTACGGTCAGGCCTGCGCGCTTGAGGGCCTTCTGGGTGGCGGGCACTGGGCCGTAACCCATGATGGACGGGTCGCAACCGGCCACGGCCATGGAGCGGATTTTGGCGCGGGGCTTGAGGCCCAGTTCTTTGGCCTTGTCGGCAGACATCACCAGCATGGCGCTGGCACCGTCAGACAGGGCAGAGGAGGTACCGGCGGTCACGGTGCCGTTGACCGGGTCGAATACCGGGCGCAGCGCGGCCAGGGATTCAACGGTGGTCTCGGGGCGAATAACCTCGTCAAAATCAATCAGCTCCAAGATACCGTCGGCATTGTGGCCCAGTATCGGCAGAATTTCGTTCTTAAAGCGCCCTTCCTGGGTGGCGGCCCAGGCACGCTGGTGGGAACGGGCGCCGAAGGCGTCTTGCTGCTCGCGGGTAATGCCGTGCAGGCGGCCCAGCATCTCGGCGGTCATGCCCATCATGCCGGCGGCCTTGGCCACGTTTTTAGCCAGGCCGGGATGGAAGTCCACGCCGTGGTTCATGGGTACGTGGCCCATGTGCTCAACGCCGCCGATGATGAACACGTCACCCTGGCCGACCATGATGGCGCGGGCCGCGTGGTGCAGGGCGTCCATGGAGGAGCCGCACAGGCGGTTGATGGTGGTACCGGCCACGCTCTTGGGCAGGCCAGCCAACAAGGAGGCGTTACGGGCGATGTTAAAGCCCTGCTCCAGGGTCTGCTGCACGCAGCCCCAGATCACGTCTTCGATGTCGGCCGGGTTCAGGGCGCTGTTGCGCGCCAACAGGCCCTTCATCAGGTGGGCTGACAGGTCTTCGGCGCGAACGTTGCGGAACACACCGGCTTTGGAGCGGCCCATGGGGGTGCGGATACAGTCGACGATGACAGCTTCTTTAATCATGTTCGTTCTCCGTCCTTATTGGCCGTAGTAGGTTTTGCCGCTGGCCGCCATTTCACGCATGGTGTCGGTGACCTGATAGAGCTCACCCAGGTGAGCGTACTGGTCGGCGATGGCGACAATCTTGTCGAGGCCGACGGTATCGATATAGCGGAATACCCCACCACGGAAGGGAGGGAAGCCCAGGCCATAGACCAGGCCCATGTCGGCTTCAGCCGGGCTATTAATGATGCCTTCTTCCAGGCAGCGCACGGTCTCGATGATCATCGGCAGCATGGTGCGGTTGATGATTTCGTCCGGGCTGAATTCGCCTTGGGCCTTGACCACGGCTTTGAGCAGCTCGTAGCTCTCGGCGGTGGCTTCTTTCTTGGGCTTGCCGCGCTTGTCCTCGGTGTAGACGTAGAAGCCCTTACCGTTTTTCTGGCCGAAGCGCTGGTTCTCGAACATCACGTCGATGGCGTCTTTGTCGGTCTTGCTCATGCGGGTGGGGAAGCCTTCGGCCATCACCGCCTGGGCATGGTGGCCGGTGTCGATACCCACTACGTCCAGCAAATAGGCCGGGCCCATGGGCCAACCGAATTGCTTCTCCATGACCTTGTCCACGGCCTGGAAGTCGGCGCCGTCACGCACCAGCAGGCTAAAGCCTTGGAAGTAGGGGAACAGCACACGGTTGACGAAGAAGCCGGGGCAGTCGTTAACCACGATGGGGGATTTACCCATCTTGGCGGCGTAGGCCACCACGGTAGCCACGGTTTCGTCGGAGGTATGCTCGCCGCGGATAACTTCCACCAACGGCATGCGGTGCACCGGGTTGAAAAAGTGCATGCCGCAGAAGCGCTCGGGCTTCTTCAGGCTTTGGGCCAGCTGGTTGATGGAAATGGTGGAGGTGTTGGAGGTAATGATGGCGTCTTCGCCCACCACGCCTTCCACTTCGGCCAGTACGCTGGCTTTAACCTTGGGATTTTCCACTACCGCTTCAACGACGATGTTCACGTCTTTGACGCTGTCGTAGCTCAGGCTCGGCACGATGTTGTTCAGCACGCCAGCCATCTTGGCGCCGTTAATTTTGCCGCGCTCAAGTTGCTTGTTCAAAAGCTTGGACGCCTCGGACAGCCCCAGGTGCAGGGCTTTGTCGTTGATGTCCTTCATGATGATGGGGGTGCCGGTGGAGGCGGACTGGTAAGCGATACCGCCACCCATGATACCGGCGCCCAGCACCGCAGCTTTGTCGATGGCGTGAGCGGCCTTACCGGCCTTCTTGGCCTTGCCTTTGATCAGCTGGTCGTTCAGGAAGATACCGATAAGGGCGGTGGCCACATCGGTCTTGGCCAGCTTGATAAAGCCTTGGTGCTCGATGGCCAGGGCCTCGTCGCGGCCCATGCGGGCAGCGGCTTCGATGCCTTTAACGGCGGTCATGGGCGCCGGGTAGTGCTTGCCGGCCTGGGCCGCCACCATGGCGGTCGCGGTGGCAAAGCTCATGCCCGCTTCCAGTTTGTCGAGCTTGAGGGCTGATTGCTTGTCGGCGCGGCGCGCTTGCCAATCCAGCTTGCCGGCGATGGCGCTGCTGGCCATGGTCAAAGCGGCCTCAAAGAGTTTCTCCGGGGCCACCACGGCGTCCACCAGGCCCACTTTGAGGGCGGCATCGGCACGGTTGTCCTTGCCGGTGGTAATGAGCTCCATGGCGTTATCGGCGCCAATCACCCGAGGCAGGCGCACGGTGCCGCCAAAGCCGGGGATAAGGCCCAGTTTTACTTCCGGCAGGCCGATTTTGGCGGTGGCGTCGGCCACGCGGATATCGGTGGCCAGAATGCACTCGCAGCCGCCGCCCAGGGCAAAGCCGTTAACGGCCGACACGGTGGGGAAGGGCAGATCTTCAAGCTTGCTGAAAATGGCATTGGCTTTTTGGACCCAAGCCAGCAATTCGGGCTCGGGTAGCTTGAAGGTTTCGAGAAATTCGGTGATATCGGCGCCGACAATAAAAGTGTCTTTGCCGGAGGCCAGTACCAGCGCCTTAACGCCTTGGCTGGCGCTGATGGCGTCCAGGGCGGCGTCCAGTTCGGACAGGGTCTGGCGGTCAAATTTGTTAACGGAACCTGGGGCGTCAAAAGTCAGAACGGCGATGCCGTCAGACTCCAGCGCCACCTTGAGGTTTTCACCTTGGTAAAGCATTTGGCGTTCTCCCTTTGTGCCTCTTGGCAGGTGGTCAAACCAGTCAAGGCATGATGGTAGTAATTTGCGCGGAATGCAATAGGGCTTTCAAACATCCGTTTAAGTTGCCTGTTTAAGTCACCTTACAACCACTTAGGGCACCCCAAAGGCGGCTGCCTTGGGTCGGTGCCGGGGCGATGATAGGATGGCGCATCTTCAAATCGATTGACGGTGAACAGTATGGAACATCTGGCACGCCTTTACCCTGACCATATCAACGAGTTGCAAAAGCGCACCCGGGCCGCCCTTGAGCGCAGTGGCTTCGAGGCGCTGGCCATTCACGGTGGCCAGCAACTGGGCATTTTCCTGGATGACAACCAATACCCGTTTAAGGTCAATCCCCACTTCAAGCAGTGGCTGCCGGTCATCGATAATCCCCATTGCTGGGTGATCGTCAACGGCGTCGACAAGCCCAAGTTGCTGTTCTTCCGCCCGGTGGATTTTTGGCACAAGGTGGCCGATGTGCCCAGCGCATACTGGGCCGAAGCCTTTGAAATCGTGCTGATTGACTCCCCCGAAGCGGCCGCCAAGGCCCTGCCGCAGAACAAGGGCCGGGTCGCCTATCTTGGCGAGCACCTCGACTACGCCAAGAGCCTCGGCTTTAGCGACTGCAATCCCGGGCCAGTGCTTAACTACCTGCACTACCACCGCGCCTACAAGACCGAGTGGGAACAGGCCTGTATGCGCAAGGCCAACGCCATTGCCGTGAAGGGTCACCTGGCAGCCAAGGCGGCGTTTTTGGCCGGGGCCAGCGAATTTGCTATCAACCAGGCTTACCTGAGTGCCACCGAGCAGGGCGAAAATGACCTGCCCTACGGCAACATCGTGGCGCTGAACCGCAACGGTGCCATCCTTCACTACATGCATTTTGACCGCCAGGCCAAGGGCGACAGCCGCAGCTTTCTCATCGACGCCGGTGCCAGCTTCAACGGCTTTGCCGCCGACATCACCCGCACCTACGCCCGTGAAGACAACGCCTTTGCCGAGCTTATCGCCGCGGTGACCGAACTGGAGAAATCCCTGGTGGCTGGCCTCAAACCGGGCCTCAAATACGCCGAGCTGCACCACCAGTGCCACCTGGGCATTGCCGGTATCCTCAAGGACTTTGGCCTTATCCGCTGCGACGCCGAAACCTCCCTTGCCACCGGCATCAACCGCGCCTTCTTCCCCCACGGCCTTGGCCACCATCTGGGCCTGCAGGTGCACGATGTGGGCGGCTTTATGGCCAACGATTATGGCGACCGCGAACCGGCGCCGGCTAAGCATCCCTTTTTGCGCACCACCCGCACTGTTGAAGCCGGTAACGTGCTGACCATCGAGCCGGGCCTGTACTTTATCGACAGCCTGCTCGAAGAGGTGCAAGCCGGTGCTCACAGCGAGTTGGTGAACTGGGAAAAGGTAGAAAGCTTCAAACCTTTTGGCGGTATCCGCATCGAAGACGACGTTATTGTCCACAGCGACGGCGTTGAAAACATGACCCGCAAGCTGGGCCTGGCCTGATAGACTCCGGGGTTTCACGTGAAACCCCGTTTTTGCCATGTCCTATCCCATCCCCGCTGCTGGCGCTTCGGCCGAAGAGCTGGTCAAAAAAAGCCGCTTTATCACCCTGCTGGCCCACACCACCGGGCTGGATGAGGCCAAGGCCTTTTGGCAGCAGTGCCGCGAGCAGCACCCCGGCGCCCGCCATTGGTGCTTTGCGGCCGTGGCCGGCCACCCCACAGATGGCCAGCAATATGCCATGAGCGATGACGGCGAGCCGGCCAGCACCGCCGGTAAACCGATGCTGGCGCAGCTACTGGGCAGCGGCGTCGGGGAGATCAGTGCGGTGGTAGTGCGTTACTACGGTGGGGTAAAGCTTGGCACCGGTGGCCTGGTCAAAGCCTATGGCGGCGGCGTGGGGGCGGCTTTGAAGCTGTTGCCAACCCGGCTCTATGTACCCCAGGCAAAGCTGGTGGCAGAGCTTGATTACGCGCTGCAAAGCCAGCTTGACTGGTTGCTGGGCCAGTTTGATGGCCGCTGCATCGACACCCAGTTTGGTGAAAAGCTCAACTGCACCCTCACCGTGCCTCTTACCAGCGCCGAGGCCTTCGGCGCTGAACTCAAGCGTTTGAATATTCGCTTCAGCGCTGCAACATGAAGGTCTCGTATTCCAGTTCCTGGAACTGGCGAGACAACACCACCAAGCCCACCATGGAACTGATCACCGTCGCCAAGGCGAAGCCGTAACCGTAAAAGTGCGGCCCGGCCAATATCGACAGGTAGGTCAGGCTGGCGTTACAGGCCATAAACAGCCCGGTCAGTACCAAGGCGCTGTGCCTTTTATCCAAGTAGAACATCACGTTGAGAATGGATAGCAGCACCACCTGCACTCCAACTCCTACTACGTCGATGTAGAGCAGCGTGGCGTAGTTGGGGTCGATGCCAATCAGCTCCAGTAGGTTTTGGCCCCACAGCAGCAGCACCACCACGGTAATGCCCTGGATCTTGAAGATGTCGTAGATGCCGGTACGGGCGGTACGGACCATCTCGTCCTTAAGGTGATAAATTTCCTGCAAGGAGGCCCCTTCGCGTACGGCGTTATAGAAGCGGTCGTACTGCTCGGCAAAGTCGGTTTCCATGCGCACCAAAAACACCGCCATGCCCGGGATGATGGAAAGATAGGCCAGGAAGATGGGCAAGTCGTAGATAGGGCTGGCCCTAAGCGGTCCAAAAATGGCTTCCGAGGTGGTGGGGTAAAACCAGAAGATGAACTTGTCGGCCCAAACCCCCAGGTTATAGAAGAGCCCGCAGAAAAAAAGGCTGTAAAAAACGTGCTTCTTCTGCAAGAAGCCAAATGAAATCAAGCTGCTGCCTGGGTAGCGGCGCATGATCACAAACAAGAAGCTAAACAGCAGCACCGTCTTGCCAATCAAAAACGCCAGCAGCAGCCCTTCGAGCTGCCAGTGGCGCAGCGCCAGGGCCAGCAGCACCATCAGGGTATAACCGCCAAGCATGGTGGTGAGAATAAGCCGGTAGTCCTTCATCCCCGACAGGAAAATCACCACCAGCCACAGGTCGCTGAGGCTGACAAAGGCGCTGGCCATCAGCACCTTGACCTCGACACCGGCCGGAATGAAAGGCCAGACGATGGCGGCGATCACCCCCGCGCCGATGCTGGTTACCAGCACCGAGCCTAAGAGGTTGGGCAGCACTTCATCGTTGCGTTTTAGGAAGAACAAGTCTGACACATAGCGGGTCAGCATCAACTGGGAGCCGCCGGTGAGGATAAGCGAGCCTGCCATCAGGTAGGTTACGGCCGTCAGAAACTGCACAATAAGCCCCTGTGGCACCACGTAACCCAGGCTGAAGATACCGATCAGCATCAGCCCAAGGATGGACAGCACCCAAGGGCCTGAGCCGATAAGGCCGGCATAGCCGTAGGCTTCGAACACTGACAATAAGGTGTTCTTACGCAGTATTTTGCGGATCTCAAAACCTATTCCGGCCATGACATGGCTTCCTTGTAAAGCTGTTGATAGCGCTCGAACATCAGGCGCTCGTCGTAATAGTGTTCAACCCGTTTCAAGCCGGCTTGCTGGTAGGCCTGCCAGCTGTCGCTGTCGGTGAGCATCTCCACCATGGCGCGGGCCGCCGCGCCGGGTGAGGCGATAGAGACCACGGCGCCAGCCTTGCCTAGGGCGCGGTCTTCTTCGCCGAGGCCTTCGATGATCTCCCGGCAGGAGCCGACATCGGTGGCCAGCACCGGCACCCCGGCGGCCATGGCTTCCAGCAGCACCAGCGGCTGAGCCTCGGAGATGGAGGTCAGCGCCACCACCCCCAGCTGCGGCAAGATGGCACTGACATCCTGCATGCCGAGAAATTTCACCTTGCCTGCCAGATCCAGGCTGTCCACCAGCAACTGGCATTCGTGCAGGTAGTTGGGGTCTTCCTCGGTGGGGCCCACTATCCAGCCTTCCAGCTCCGGCAGGGCCGGCAAGGCTTCTTTGATGGCACGGATAAAGGTCTTGATGTCCTTGATGGGTACCACCCGGCCAATCAGCCCGGCCACCATGGGGATCTCGGGGCCGCGGGCGGCCAGGGCCTTGGCAAAACGGCCAAGGCGGATACCGTTGGGGATCACCTGGGTCTGCTCCGGCGGCGCGCCGTCACGGATTTGCCGTTGGCGGTTGCCTTCGTAGAGGGCGACGATGGGGCTGGCATGTTGGTAAGCGGTGCGCCCCAGCTGCTCGAAAAAATGGATCCACATGCGGCGGATATAGCCCATCTCGGCATTGAGATTGGGGCCAAGGCGGTCTTCCGACTCCTTTATCCAGCCGGCCTGAATAAGGTCAATCTTGCGCTCTTTGGTGTAGATGCCGTGCTCGGTGAGGGCAAAAGGAGTCTGGGTCAGCTGGCTGGCCCCGGCCCCCAGGAACCCGGCATAACCGGTGGAAATGGCGTGTAGCAGCCTGACTTTAGGCAGCTCCCTGGCAATGCGGGCGATTTTGAACAGCGGCCGGTAGATATTGCGATAGGCCCAGAAAAAATCCACGAAGGAGGGCTCGTCGCAATATTGCAGGTAATAGTCAGCCAGCACCTGCCAGGAGGCCTGGGAATAAAGAAAGTCCTCTTCCGGCAGGCCGTCGCTTTTACCCAGGGATTCAAACAGCGCCTTTAACAGCTCGGCCGGAATAGGCTGGCGTGAGTCGCGAAAATGGTCCTGCACCTGGCGCCACAGCTCAAAGCGCTCGCTGTTACCGGGCCGGGAGCTGGGGCCGAGCAGGCTGTCTTGGTCATCCATCATGTAATGGACGCTAAGGCCGGTTACGTTGTCCGGCAGCGTGTACTGAATGGGGCCGTAATGGCTGGGGTGGCCACCTAAAAAAAGCAGTTCGAATTTCAGCTCCGGCAGCCCGAGGATGAGCTGGTGCACCCAACTGGATACACCGCCCCTGACATAGGGGTAGGTGCCTTCGAGGATCAGCAGTACATCAGCTTTGACCATGCCAATACTCCCTCAATTGTTGCAAAGCACTGCCGTTGGCCTGGGGCGGCAAGGCGGCCAGGTGTGCACGGCAGTCGTCGTAGCGGCGCTGGTAAAAGGCGATTTCCGCCAGGTAGGGCATGACGTGGCGCCGGGCTATGGTGGTGTCGGCGGCCCGTTCAAAAAGGGGCTGGGCCTCTTGGTAGCGGCCAAGAGCCAGGTACACCCGACCCAAGAACACCTCGGTGGCGGTGGTGGGGTGCTGCTCGATACTGGCCTGGGCGTATTGGGCGGCCCGGCTCAGCACGTATTGGCGCAGCTCGCCCTGGGCAAGACCCAGGTAGCTTAGCTCCCAGAATTTTTCGGCCAGTTGGCGATTAAAACGCCAATGCTGGGCCTGCTGGGTAGGGTCTTTTAGCTGAGTCTGCAACTGGTTGATTTGCTTGTTAATGCTGTTTTCCTTGCCGTCCAACAGCGAGTAGGCCAGCAGCCGCACGTCGTCTTCGAGGTCCTTTAGGGCCAGGCGCAGGATGGGAATGGCTTCTTGGTCCGGCATATTGCGGGTTGCCATCACCGCCGCCAGCCGCTTGTTGGGTTCGGAGGCGTTTTTGAGAATGGCCCGCAGCCCGCCAAGGGAGTAAACCGGCTTGGCAGAAAGCGCTTTGGGCTCGAAGGGCAACTCGGGAATGGGATGCTCGGTTAGCGCCATGCCACCCTCGCCCAGAGGGCGGTAAAGGGCGTAGAGCATGGCGGCGCTGATGCCAATGGTGCCAAGGCCGGGCAAGGCAAAGAACAGCACGAACAAAAACACCAGGGTCGGCGCAACCGGCTTTTGGTATTGCACCGGCAACAGGTAGAACATGGTGCCTGCCAGCAGCAGACAGGCCAGCAGGTGGGTGACCAGGGCCAGGGTGGCGTGGCCATCCAAAAACAGCCAGCCAGCAAAGGCGTCCAGCACCACGGCCCCGGCAAATGCCCAGAGGGTTCTCATCTGCCGAGCTCCATGAAGTGGTTGATGGCCTCTTCATCCACCGGTAGCGATCGCTGCTCTTCCACCTGAATATTGAGCTCTGCCAGGGATTTACCCAATCGCTCGACGCTCCAGCTGTTGATGCGGCCGATAAAACCGGCCTGGTCCAGCTCGTCTGCCAGGGGCATCAGTAGCAGCAGGGTGAGGGACTGGGCGTCGTAGAGGTACACGTCCAGGCCGCGGCGGGTGGCGTTGAGGTGTTCCAGCACCCTTTCGGCCTGAGCCGAGGGCTCGGTGGCGCGAATTTTCATCAGCTGGGCCGGAATGGCGTAACGCTTGGCCTCGCGCTGGGCCCGTAATACCTGGGCGTGGAAGTAGGGCTTCTCGTCCGGCCCCATGACCGGGTTGGCCAGGGCATGGCGTAGCAGGTCGCCCACGTGGCCGGCCATCACCGCCATCAGGGTCAGGGTGGATTCGCGCAGGGTAAAGAACTGGATTTGCTCCACCAGCAGCACCCCATAAACTCGGTCATTGACGTCGATAAGGGGGATAACAATCTGGTACTGGCTCTGCTCGGCCCGGCTTTGCAACTGGGCCACCGAGATCAGCTCGCGCTGCTCGAACATGGCCAGCACCATGGGATCCTTGCCGTTGGCAGGCTGGGTCTGGCCGACCCGAGCCAGGGGCTCGCCGATGATGTTGCCGTCTTCCACGGCATAGAGGCTGACGCTTTGCAGGCCGCCGTATTCCACAAAGAGACCCAGGATGGCGCGGGCCGCTTTGTCCAGGCGCCGCTCCTGCAACTGGCCGATGGCCGAGCGCACCGCCTGCAAGGATTCGCGCAGGCTAAGGGCGTGGCCAGCCAGCATCTGCTCTAACCGATCGTGGGAGCTGCGCAGCAGGTGGTAGTGGCGGGTAAAGGTGTCGAGGCGGTCACGCACGTAGTCGAGCTGCAGCTTTTGCTGCTCGTTGGTGCGCTCCCAAAGGTCACGAAACTCACCGGCCACCATGGCCACCAGGGCGTAACCGACCATGGTGCCAAAGGGGTAGTCCTGGGCGGTGACAAGGGCGTCGACCCGGCGCAGCAGCAATTGCCCCGCCACCAGCAGCAACACGCTAGCCAGACCTTTGGCAAAGCCGTAGCGCAAAGCCACCAGCAACGGGCCCAACATCGGCCAGGCGAAATCGCCGTGCTGCCAGAAGGGGTCACTGGGGCGCAGCCAGGCCGGAATGGCCAAGGCCAGGGCGGTGAAGACTAAAACTTCCAGCCAGGCCTGAGACTCGGGTACCTGCCGGGCTTTGCGCAAAGAGGGTTTCACTGGCCGGCCTCAATCTGGTCGAGAAGATCAGAGAGCACGTCCTGGGCGGTGGCGGCCAGGCTGTCGCGGCCCCAACCGCTCTTGGCGATGGTGCCGGTCCAGACTGGGGTGTCTTCACCTAGTTTGGTGAGGTTAAGGGTCACTGCCACCACCGGTTCGCCATCCAGGCCCGCCTTGTAGCGCCATTCTTCAATGGTGCCGCTCAGCACATAACCTACCTGTTGGCCGGCCAGCCATTTTTGGGCTTGGGTCAGGCGGTACTGGTCGTCCAGGGGCGGCAGGTCGGCCTGAGCCTGGCGTGGGTAGCGGCTGAGCTTGGGCAACTGGCGCTGTTGCCAGAGGCTGGCCAGAATGTCTTCGGCCTTTTCACCGGCCAACGGGGTTTGGGCGTGGTTAACCAGCGGCATCAGCGCCACCCGGCTATTGCTGGCCAGGGTAACGGTGTCGCCCACCTGGGCAGTGGTACAGGCGCCTAGCAGCAAGGCCAGACAGGGCAGAATGAACCGCAACATAGCGTCTCCTAATTAAAAATGAAGGTAGTAACCGAGCTGGACCTGGGTGTCGCTGGCACCCTGACGGTTACTGCTCTGGTAGTTGAGTTTCAGCTGCAACAGGTCGTCACCGGTGATCGACCAGCCGGCGTCGGTACTGAGGGTAAAGTCGGCCTGGCCGATTCGCGGCTGGTAACCGATGCTGACATCCACTGTCCAGGCAGGCTCGGCACCGAGATGCGGCGGAGTCAGTTCGGCTCCCGGCCCCCAGACAGAACCGATGGCGTAGCGCCGAAAAGGCTCCACCAGCGCCTGGTATTCGGGGTGATGTGGCACCGGTACCGGCGGGCGTTCGGGAAAGCGTTGCCAGATGGCGGCGCCATAGAGGGCCCAGCCTGGCCGGTCGGCCAACAGATCAAATTGATAGCGGGCGTCGTACTGCTGGCCGCTCGCCAAAGAAGGGCCGTCACGCAGCCCTACCTTGAGGTGGGCGGCAGACAACGCCAGTGACTGGCGGTTATCCAGGCGGTAATTGGCGTTTACCCCAAACAGACTTTGCTCACCCCAGGCCAACAGCACGTCAGACTGGCGACTCTCCTGGCCAGTGGCGAGCTCCAGGCCCAGGCGGGTGCGCTGGTCCCATTGGTAGTCCACCGCCACCGCCAGGCCAGAGCGCACCGCCCCTTCACCCTGGTGATGGTCTACATCCAGGTTCAGGTGCCAGCGCTGGTATTGCCAGTCGGCGTTGGCTGCCATCAGGTTGCCGTCGTTACCTTGGTTATCTTGATAGCCGGCGCTGAATTTCCATTGGGCCTGGGCAAAGGGTAGATACAGCTCCACTTGTTGCTGGGCGCTTTTGAGGCCGGCATCGGGTTGCAGCCTGAACGCCAGGGCCCGGAAATGGGCCGGGCGGGCCGCCCTTGCCAAGTCCAGCTCGGTCTCGGTGGCCTCCTTGGTCACGCCTTTGTCCCAGGCTTCCATGGCCTGGTAGGGGCGGTTGAGGTAAAGCCAGGCACTGACCTTGTCGGTAGTCTGGCTGACCTGCCCCTTGGCCAGCAGGGATTTCACGGTATGGAAATCGCCGTCCAGCATGGCCAGTTGCAACTGTTGCCAGGGCAACAGCCGTTTGGCAGCCTGGCGGTGCAACCACCAGTAGGAGGCGGCCTGCTCGGGAGCCATGGGCGCGATGGTGTCCATGCCCTGGCGCGCCTGCAAGAAGGGCACCACCCGTTCGCCCCACCAGTTCAATTGCAGATCGGCATAGGCCTGTTGGTTCTGGGGCAACTGGCGGGCCAGATAACGGTTGAGGCGGAAGGCATCGTCGTGGCGGCCAAGGGCCTCCATCTCGGAAGCGAGGTTTACCAGGTTGGCCAGATCCTTGGGATGGCGCTTGGCCATGTAGCGGAAATAGAAATAAGCCTGGCGATGGTCGCCAAGGAACTGGGCCAAACTGCCCAGCAATGGCGCCCAAGCGTCGGAGGCCGGCTGCTGCTGGTGCTTGTCCAGTATGGCGCGGGCCGCCTTTTTGTCCTGCAGGGCCAGGGCCAGCCAGCCTTGAGACAGCGCCACTTCGGTGCTGCCGGGAGCCAGCAGTTTGGCTTGGCGTAGCGACGCGCGGGCCTCTTCAAGCTGTTGATGTTGCTGCTGCCAGGTCCCGACATAGAGCCAGGCACTGGCCAGTTGGCGGTCGGCCGGCTGGCTGGGCAGCACCGCAGCCAGGCGGGCAAAGCCTTGCTCGTCTTGCAGCTGCCAGCACAGCTCGGCAATACGGGCCACGTTGCTGGTAGTGCGCGGGCGGGTCCACAGGTAGGCCAGCAGGCCGGGCTTGTCGTCGCCAAAGCGGGCTTGCTGGTAACGGTATTCCAGGCCGGGCAGGTTGGGAGCCAGCTGATGCAGGCGCTGGTAGGCAAAGGTGGCTTCGGCCTTGTTGCCGACCCGCCAGGCCATTTCGGCGCGGGCATCCCAGAAGCCGACGTCCTTACTGGTGTCGCCGTTTTTCAGCACCGCCAGCGCCGCTTGGTAATCATTCTCGAGCCAGTAGGCGCGGGCAAACCAAATCAGGTGCTGGTCATCCCGGGGGCCTTTGTAGGTGGGCCAAAGGGCGCGCAGGGCGTCTTGGTCACCCATTTCGTGGTTGAGCCTGGCCAGCCAGCCGTCAGTTTGGCTGTCTTTACCGTAGCGCTGCTGGTAGTGGTGAATGTCCTCTACCGCTTGCTCCGGGGTGCCTTGCCATTCCTGGGCGTCGAGCCAGCTGTCAAAGCGCTGGGGGCTCAGCCGGTGATGGCCGGCCAGGTAGCGGTAGATGGCTATCTGATCGTCATAGCGGAACAAGCCGTTGGCATCATTGAGGCTCGCTTCCACATCCGCCGGTGTGGCACTGCCGTCGGCCATCAACCAGCGCAGCTCGTCCAGGGCGTCGGTGGGGCGATTGAGCCAGCGCAGCAATTGCCAGCGCCGCTGATGCAGGGCCTGGTTGTTGGGTTGCTGCGCTAGGCGCTGCTCCAATATGGCCTCGGCGCCTTGGATATCGCCATTGGCCAGGTGGGCCTGCTCGGCCAGGGCCTGGCGCTGGGCATTATTTGGCTCCTGGGCCAGCAGTTGGTCGGCCAGCAACTGGGTGTCTTTGCTGTTACCGGCCAGTTGGGCCAGCTTCAGGGCGCGTTGCAGATCGCTCTGGTCACCGTATTGCTGCCACCACTGGTAGGCCAGCACCGGCTTGCCAGCGGCCAGGGCGGCGGCGATGGCGTCGTTGAGGGTGTCTTTGGACAAGTGCTGGCCGTACAGTTCGCTGGCCTTTTCCGGGTGGTTGGCGGCCAGCCAGGTGCGGGCCGCCAGCAGCGGCTGGTCGTGGTCCTGGTAATACTGGGCGAGCTGCGCTTCCAGGCCCAGCGCCTGGGCATACTGCAGCTGCTGGGGAGTCCAGTCGCGGTTACTCTCAAGGCTGCTGACCAGCTTGGCTTTGTCGTCGGCGCTAAGCGTGCCGGCCTGGAACTTGGCGTAGTAAAGCTGCTGCTCGATGGCGGCCTTTTCCTTGCTGGCGGAGATCTCAGCCAGCAGCGCCGCGGCGCTGGTCAGGTTGCCGAGCTTGATCTCCACCTCGGCCAGTTTTTGCTTGAGGTGTTCGTTGTTTGGGTCCTGAGCCAGGGCGGCGCGCAGGTAGGCTCTTCCGAGGTTGGGGTCCTTGGGTACCTGATCGTTTTCAAAAAATAGCGAGCTTGGGAACAGGATATAAAGCAGCAAAAAGGTCACCAGCAGCATCAATACCGCTGCCGGCAGGGAAATAAGGGACGGCCTGGCTTTTGTGATGACCTTTTTCACTGTTGCGTCCCACAGGCAAGGTGCCCGGCAAAGTCGCCTTCAGGCAGTGAAAACTCGGTCAGCCGGTCTTTTTGCTGGCCGCCATAAGAGGGGCCCTGGTCGCTGACAAAGCGGCAGCCCTCGGCGTTAGCGAGGATGAGGTCCGCTTTTTGCCAGGCCTTGAAGGCCACCTTGCCCGGCAACTGCCAGCTTTTCAGCAGCACGTTGGCCGACACCAGATAAGGCTTGCGGGGGCTGGCGCTGGCTGCCAGGGCAAAGCGGGCATCGCCGTTTACCACATGCAGGTAGCGGCCATCTTCGGTGGCCCCAGCCAGGCCCTGGCTGGCGTCGAGCTGGGCATAACCCAGCGCTTTTGGCAGGCGCAGGGTGCGCAGATATTTGCTGCTCAGCAGCCAGTCACCTTTGGCATCGCGGGCCAGGGCGCTGAAGTAAAAATCCTTGGCCATGCGGGCGTAGTGGCTCAAGTGCGCCGGGGTATTGGGGCGGCTCAGCACATAGCCGATGTCGTCCCTAAGGGCCTGGAGGCCTGCCGGGTTGGTGGCGGAGTAAAAGTGGAAGTACAGTCCGAACGGCTTGAGCCGGTAGGGGTGGCCGGTGATGTCGAAGGTTTCCCTGACCCGCCGGAAGCCGAAATAGGGGCCATGCCAGAGATCGGTGTAGACGTTCTCGTTCATGATGGGGGCGTACACCTGGTACAGCAGGTCGCCCTCGGGGCGGCCGATGGGCCAGATCTCGGAGAGGCTGGGGTTGTCGCGGGTCATCACGGTGTTGCCGCCGTTGACGTTGAGCACCCCCATCTTGCGGGCGTGGGCTAGCGCCACCGGGCCGGGGGCGGCGTCACCGCTCCACAGCATCATCACCACTTTCTTATCTTTAGGGGCCAGGCGCTCGTTGATGTAGTCGATGGAGCCGTCGATTTCCTTGGTGAGATCAATTTTGTTGTAGCCGGGAATATTAAGATGAAAGCCGTACTCGGTGTCTTGCTCGGTGAGCTTTTCGCGCCCGGCTATTTGCGACCAGAAAAAGGGATGGCTGTAGGTGTGGGAGGCAATTTCCACATAGGGCTTTGTGAAGATGTCTCGGGCGATAGCCTCAAGCTGCGGGCTTTGTTTGGGGTACATGCCGGTAGGGCCCACTTCCCCCTGGATAACCGACACGGTAATAGGCAGCTGGTAGTGCTCGATGATCTGTTTTTCCATCACTTCCCCGGCAAAGGGCTGGCCCGGGAAGCGGGCACGGCTGGGGAAGGCGTCGCCGTCGATATGCAGGGTAAAGAGGCGCCGGCCGCTTTCGGTAGTGACATCAGGCGCCGGAATAGGCGGCAGCCCCAGGCCTTTTTGCAGCAGGGCGACGGGGTTTATCAGCCAGCGGTTTTCTTCGAGTGGCAGGGCATCGATAAGCCAGGGTGACAGCACCACGGCGCCTTTATCGGTGCGGGCGCCTTGTAATACCGGCTCGCCGTTACCGGCCTTGATGCTGATCAGCGCCTCGGCGCCCTCGGCGAGGGTGGCAGAGTAAGGTTCGAGGTTTTTCAGCGACAACGCCGTCTCGCCTTTAAGCCAGGAGGCCATCTCGGTCTGGCTGAAGGGGCCTTTGGGGGAGAGGCTTTGCAGGTTAAGGCCTAGGCCGGCCAATAGCGCGGGCGACTGCGGGATCTCCCCCAGCAGCAGTTCCGGTAACTTGCCCTGCACCTTTTCCAGCCAGCTCACCAGCTCAGGGCGGTAGAAAGCGGCGCTTTCGGCCCACACCACCACGCCGGCAAAGAGCGCCTTGTCAGCCGGAGGCAGCGGCTCTTTGCTGATGTCGATGTAATCGGGCAGGTAACCCAGGTACTCAATCAAGGTGGACAGGCGCTGGTGCACTTGGGTGTTGATGAGTGGCTTGAGGGTACTGTCGAAGGGCACTATCACTCGCCGTGGCACCGGAGTCAGCTCGGAGCTGCCCCAGGTCAGCAGGTGGCCGTCGGTGACCCAGGGGGCAAAGCCGGCCTTGGCGATCTGCTGGGCCATGGCAGCTCTTTTGGCAAAGGGCGCATAATCAATGACTTGTACTGCAAAGCCCAGGGCCTTGGCGGTGTTTAGCTGGGCGCTCAGCCATTGCTGGTCAGCCTGGCTGGTGCCTTTGTAGCTGTTGTCTTCGGGGTTGAAGTGGCTCAACAAGCCTTCGGCCACCACCCGCTCGGCCTGGCCCTTGAGCCAGGGCAGCAGCTCAAAGCCGCGGTTTAAAATCAGGTGGTGCTGAAACTGCTCCGACAAGGACTGCACGGCAGCCAGCAGTGCCTGGCGCTGGACGGGTTGTTGGTCTTGCGGCAGTAGCTGGTAGCTGTCGAGGGTATCGAGGAACAGGCCATAAAAGCCCCTGGCCTTGAGTTCCTTAGCGCGGGTATTAAGGTGGTTTTTCCAGCGGGTGCTGGTTTGGTCCATGATCTGGCTTTGCCAACTGGCGTTGACTTTGAGACCCTTGGCGTCTTTGGCATCGGACTCGCCAACGCTCAGATAGGCATAGGTTTTAATGCCTCTTTCGTTCAGCCATTTGAGCTCTTCGGCACTGATATGATCGGGCTGGACCACCACGCCGGGATAGAAGGTCATCTCGGCTAGCGGTTGGTGTTGGCCATAGAAAAAGGCAACGCTGTCGCTGGTCGAAGCCCAAGTATGAAAGCTGATAAAAAGGGCAAGAAGCCAACGCATCATCTCAGTACATCCATTACCACGAGCAGGCGTCGCCCAAACCGGCAGGAAAGGCCTGAAATCATTTGTAAAAATAGTGCGTCAATATATTGACGATTTTTTCCTTAGTCAAATAATGGAAGCCGGGAACGGGGGTTTTTTGGTTCAAAAATCACCGTTTTGAGATATTTATCAAGAATTCCTGCACTATCACCAACTCTTAACACATGGAACAGTCATGGCTCATTCAACTTTCCTGCTGGCCTATTCATCTGTCGACGGCCAGACCCGCACCATCATGCACCGCATAGCCGAACAGTTGCAGCAGGCCGGGCACCAAGTGCGCTTTTGCGATATCGAGCGCCACGGCGAGCCGGAATGGGAAGGGATTGACGATGTGATTGTGGGCGCGGCGGTGCGTTATGGCGACCACCGATCTTGCCTGTACGAGTTCGTAAAAGCCCATGTGGTGGAATTGACCGCCAGGCCTAACGCCTTTTTCTCGGTGAACATGACCGCCCGCAAACCCGGCAAGGACACCCCCGAGGGGTCACGTTACATGCAGAAATTTCTGGAAAAGAGCCCCTGGCACCCGCAGCGGCAGGCGGTGTTTGCCGGGGCTTTGCAGTGGGACAAATACCGCTTTATCGACAAATTGATGATCCGCTTCATCATGTGGCTGACCAAAGGCCCCACCGATACCCGCCAGAATGTCGAACTGACTGACTGGGCCGCAGTAGAGGCCTTTGCCAAGGCGCTCAGTGGCGCCAAAACGACGGGGTAAGCACCGCCACCACGGTCAGGATCTCCAGGCGGCCCAGCAACATGCCCAGGGCCAGCAACCACTTGGCAGTATCGGGCAGGCTGGCAAAGTTGCCGGCCGGGCCGATGATGTCGCCAAGGCCGGGGCCGACGTTGGTTACTGCCGTTATGGAAGCGGTAAAGGCGGTCACCATGTCCAGCCCCAACAGACCCAGGGCCAGGGTGATAAAGGCTACCACCAGGAAGAAGGCGAAGCTGAACGCCACCAGGGAGCGGATGATGTCGTCGCTCACTGGCCGGCGGTTGTAGTTCTGCACAAATACCGCATTGGGGTGAATAAGCTGCTTGAGCTGCAAGTGCAACATGCCGGCCGCCAACTGGAAGCGGAAGATCTTGATGCCTCCCGAGGTTGACCCAGAGCAGCCGCCCACAAACATCAGTAGCAAGAAGGCGGTAACAGCAAAAGGCCCCCACAGGCTGTAGTCGGTGAGGGCATAGCCGGTGGTGGTGACCACTGACACTACGTTAAAGGCCGACATCCGCAGTGCATCGAGGAAGGGCTCGCCGGAATGCAGGGTCATCCAGGTTGCCAGCACCACCGACACCGTCGTTAAAAACAGCACGTAGCCCCGGAACTGCTCGTCTCGCCACAGATTCCAGTGGTTTTTACGCACCGCATTTACCAGCAGCAAAAAGGGCATGCCGCCGGTCATCATAAATAACGTACCCACCCAGTGGCTGGCTTTGCCAAAGTGCGCCATGGAGGCGTCTGAGGTGGAATAACCACCGGTGGAAATGGTGGTCATGGCGTGGTTGACGGCATCAAACCAGTTCATGCCCGACAGCCAGTAGCAGAGCAGGCAAAGGCCGGTAAGGGTGAGATAAACCCAGAGGATGTCCCGGGCCAGAGTGGCGGTGCGCGGCGCGCTTTTGTCGGTCCACTCCGAAGACTCGGTGCGAAACAGCCGCATGCCACCAACCCCTAAGAAAGGCAGTACTGCTACCCCCATCACGATAAAACCCACGCCGCCTAGCCATTGCAGCAACGAACGCCACAGCAGGATGGAATGAGGCATGGTGTCTAGGCCGGTGAGCACCGTTGAGCCGGTGGTGGTGATGCCGGACATGGTCTCAAAAAAAGCATCGGTGTAGGAAATGTGCTCCACAAACACCAGCGGCAGGGCGGCAAAACCTGATACCAGCACCCAGGTCATGGAAGTGAGCAAGAACATGTCCCGCACCTTGAACCGCCCCAGCTCCCGGCTGCCTTTGGCCATACACAACAGCGCCGCAGCATAGGTAAGAGCGGCCGATTCCAAAAACTGCACTGTGCCGTGTTCGCCGTCCCAAAAGGCCAGGGCAGTGGGCAGCAGCATCATCACCGCCAGTACGTTGAGAAAGACACCGATGATGAACAGGACAGGTTTGTAATTGAACATGGGCGGCCTAGAAGAACAAAGCGCTGGGCTGGAACAGTTTCTCGACCGCTGTGATGTGCTGCTTGTTCACCAGGAACAAAATCACATGGTCGCCGCTTTCGATAATGGTCTTGTCGTGGGCGATCAGCACTTCGTCGTCTCGCACTATGGCGCCGATACTGGCACCCGGCGGCAACTTGATATCCGCCACCGCCCGGCCCACCACATGGGAGGTGCCTGGGTCGCCGTGGGCCACGGTTTCGATGGCCTCGGCCGCGCCCCGACGCAGGCTGTAGACGTTAACGATGTCGGCGCGGCGGATGTGGGTCAGCAGCGCTGAAATGGTGGCGGTTTGGGGAGAGATGGCGATGTCGATGGTGCCGCCTTGCACCAAATCCACGTAGGCGCCGCGCTGGATAAGCACCATCACCTTATGGGCCCCCAACTGCTTGGCCAGCATCGCCGACATGATGTTCACCTCATCGTCGTTGGTCACGGCGATAAAGACATCGGTCTGGTCGATGTGCTCTTCAAGCAGCAGTTCTTGGTCGGAGGCGTCGCCGGTAAAGACGATGGTGTCGCTGAGCTTTTCTGAGAGGTAAGCGGCGCGGGCCGGGCTGCGTTCAATGAGTTTGACCGCGTATTTTTTCTCAAGCTGCTTGGCAAGACCGGCGCCGATGTTGCCGCCACCGGCGATCATCACTTTGCGATAAGGCTGCTCCAGGCGCTGCAGCTCGCTCATCACCGCCCGGATATGGTTGGAGGCGGCGATAAAAAACACTTCGTCGTCCGCTTCAATCACCGTGGTGCCCTGGGGTTTGATGGCCCGGCCCTGGCGGAAGATGGCCGCCACCCGGGTATCAACGTTGGGCATGTGCTCGCGCAGGGTAGAGAGCGCATTACCCACCAAAGGCCCGCCGTAATAGGCCTTGACTGCCACCAGCCCTACTTTACCGTCGGCAAAGTCCAACACCTGCAAGGCGCCGGGATAGTCCACCAGGCGACGGATGTAGTTGGTCACCAGTGACTCGGGGGAAATGATGTGATCCACCGGGATGGCGTCATCTCCAAAAAGGCTGTCGCGCTGCTTGAGATACTGGTCGGCGCGGATCCGGGCGATCTTAGTGGGGGTGTGGAACAGCGTATAGGCAACTTGGCAGGCGATCATGTTGGTTTCGTCGCTGTTGGTTACCGCGATCAGCATGTCGCCGTCTTCGGCGCCGGCCCGGCGCAGGGTGTCGGGATGGGCGGCATTGCCGTGGATCACCTGGATGTCGAATCGGTCCTGCAACTCGCGCAGGCGCTCCAGGTTCTGGTCGACCAGGGTGATATCGTTCTGTTCGCCAACCAGGTTTTCAACCAGGGTGCCGCCAACTTGGCCGGCACCCAGAATGATGATTTTCATTACCCAAGTTCCCGTTTCAAAAGGGCTTTGGAATGGACTACGGCTTTTTTAGCACCCTTGCATAGAAGAAGCCATCCATCTTGTTTTGTCCGGGCAGCAGCTGCCAGCCGGGTTGTTGTGCGCTCTCGTCGTCCCTGATCGGCAGCAGCTCGGCATCTGCCGTACGGGCCAGGAACGCTTTGACCTGCTCGCGGTTTTCCTGGGGCAGTACCGAGCAGGTGGCGTAGAGCAGGGTGCCGCCTGGTTTGAGCATCTGCCAGCAGTTATCGAGGATACGGGCCTGCAAGGCAGCCAGCTCGGCGATGTCTTGGTCGCGGCGCAGCCAGCGGATGTCCGGGTGGCGGCGGATAACGCCTGTCGCGGAGCAGGGGGCGTCCAGCAAAATGCGGTCAAAGGCCTTGCCGTCCCACCAGTCGCGCTGGCTGGCATCGGCGGCCACCACCTTGGCGCTGAGCTTGAGCCGGGCCAGGTTTTCCTGCACCCGCACCAGGCGTTGCTCGCTGACATCCAGGGCCGTTACCTCGGCGTCGGCCAACTCCAGAATATGGGCGGTTTTGCCACCGGGAGCCGCGCAGGCGTCGAGGATACGCTCACCGTCGACTGGCGCCAACAGTTGGGCGGCAAATTGGGCGGCGCCATCCTGAACGCTGACCGCGCCGCCGGCAAAGCCGGGCAGGGCAGTAACGTCCTGGGCTTCGGCAAGATAAAAGCCGCAAGTGAGTGACTCTTCACTTACTGCCTCGATACCGGCTTGGCTAAGTGCGTCAAGGTACTGGGTTTTGTCGCCCTGGCGGCTGTTCACCCGCAACCACAGTGGCGCCTGCTGGTTGTTGGCCTCGACCACATCCTGCCAGTTGCTCGGATAAGCAGCCTTGAGGCGGGCGATCAGCCAGTCGGGGTGCAAGGTCGCAACAGCTTTATTCTTGGCGGCCTTTTCCAGCAGAGCCTCACCTTGGCGCTCGGCGTTACGCAACACGCCGTTCACCAGGCCTTTGAGTTTGCCCTGGCCCAGCAGTGGCGCCGCCGCCACGGTTTCGCCGACGGCGGCATGAGCCGGAATGCGGCTGAAATAAAGCTGATAGAGCCCCAGCACCAGCAGCCGCTGCAGAATGCGGGTTTTGCCCTTGAGGGGCTTGTCCATCAACTGGTCAATAGCCGCCTCCAACAAGCGGTACTGGCGCAGTGCGCCAAAGCACAGGGCTTGGAGTAGTGCCTTGTCTTTGGGGTTGGCAAGGCTTGCCTGGGCGGCGGGCAGGGCTTCATTGAGAGACTTGCCTTCGTCCAGTACCGCGCTCAACACCCGGGCGCCCTGAGCGCGCAGCTTGGCGCTCATGACAGCACCGTGCCAACGGCAAACCAATCTTGGCGGGCGTTAAGCACGTCGCTGGCAGACATGGCCTTTTTGTTGGGGAGCTGCAATTGCAGGATGCGCAGCACCCCGTTGCCCGTGGCAACGTCGATACCGCTTTTACCGCTGGCAATGATGGTGCCGGGGCTGTCGCTACAGGGGACGGTTAGCACCTCGGCCTGCCACAGCTTGACGCTTTGTTCCTGCACCTCAAAATGGCTGACCGGCCAGGGGTTAAAAGCCCTGACGCAGCGCTCGATAAAGGCAGCGTCTTGGTGCCAGTCGACGCGGGCCTCTTCTTTACTGAGTTTTTCTGCGTAGTTGGCAAGGTTGTCGTCTTGGGTTTGCGGCACCAGGCTCTCGAGCTTGTCGAGGGTCTCAAGTAGCGCCACAGGGCCAAGCTCGGCCAGCTTCTCGTAGAGACTGGCCGAGGTGTCACCGGCTGCAATAGCCAAGCTCGCCCTTTGCAGCATGGCGCCGGTATCGAGGCCCTTGTCCATCTGCATGATGGTGACCCCGGTGTCCTTGTCGCCGGCCCAGATGGCGCGCTGGATAGGCGCCGCGCCGCGCCAGCGGGGCAGCAAGGAGCCATGCACGTTCAGGCAACCAAGGCGCGGCATATCCAGCACCGCTTGCGGCAAAATAAGGCCATAGGCCACCACCACCATCAGGTCGGCCTGATATTGAGCCAACTCGGCTTGGCCCTCGGGCTTTTTCAGGCTAACCGGCTGGTGCACCGGCACCCCGTGGGCTTCGGCCAGCACTTTTACCGGGCTGGGAGTGAGCTTTTTGCCGCGCCCAGCCGGGCGGTCCGGTTGGGTGAACACCGCCACCACTTCGTGATGGCTGGCCAGCAAAGACGACAGATGGCGGGCCGCGAAATCCGGCGTACCCGCGAAGACAATACGCAATTTAGTCAAGGGAGTCCTTGTCAGATGGTGGAGGCGTGACGGGCTTGTTGACGGGCCTCTTTTTCCAGCTTCTTGCGAATACGTTCGCGTTTGAGCGGAGAGAGGTAATCGATGAAGAGCTTGCCTTTGAGATGGTCCAGCTCATGCTGGACACACACGGCTAAGAGGCCGTCGGCCTCCAGGATGAACTCCTGGCCTTGCTCGTCCAAAGCTTTGACCTTGATATGTTCGGCACGCTCGACCTCGGCATAGGAGCCGGGGACCGACAGGCAACCTTCGTCACCCATGGCCTGGCCATCGGCTTCGATAATTTTGGGATTGATGAAGACGCGACGCTCGTTGCGCTCTTCGGAGATGTCCATCACCACCACCTGCAGGTGGACATCCACCTGAGTAGCGGCCAGACCAATGCCATTTTCAGCGTACATGGTTTCAAACATGTCGCTGACCAATTCACGGATGGCGTCATTGACCTCTGCGACCGGCTTGGCCACAGTACGGAGACGCTCATCTGGGTAGTGCAAAACGTTAAGAACTGCCATAAGTTTCTGATTACTGCGCTAATATGGATATGAAGCCAGACTAATATGCTGTAATTTTAGTCATTTGAACCTGGCAATGACAGCCATAATAATCAACCAAGGTTCTCAGCGGCCAGCGAGGGGCTGGCTAAAGGACGAAAAAAATGAAAAAAATCCTGCTTGCACTGGTGACGGCGGCCATCACATGGCTGGCTTTTGCCGACAATTTACAATTGAAAAATGATTTTCCAGAGAGCTATGTCGTTAAAAAAGGCGACACTCTTTGGGATATTTCAGCCAAGTACCTGAAAAACCCATGGTTGTGGCCAAAGCTCTGGCAATCCAACGAGCAGGTTGATAACCCTCATCTGATTTATCCAGGGGATAAGCTCAGCTTGGTGATCATCGACGGCGTACCGCAGTTGGTGAGAAAACCCATGGTGAAGTTGTCGCCCACGGTACGGGTGGTGGACAAAAAAGACGCCATTCCCACCTTGCCAACCGCTTACATCCGTAACTTCCTGACCCATCAGCAGATCATTGACGAAGATCTGTTGGCCGGTGCGCCAAGGGTAACGGGCGGTGCCGATTTGACTCGCCGCCTGACCTCCAACATGGAGATGTACGCCCGTGGCGACAACCTGGTCAACGGCCGTCTCTACGGGGTCTACCGCAAGGGTAACCACTACATCGACCCGGAAACCAAGGAAGATCTGGGAACCGAGGCGGTACTGGTGTCGGTTGTCAAAACCGAAGACATCCAAAAAGTGCAGATTGGCGACGCCGAAGACGGTAAAACCTTCGATTTGGCCTCCCTCAAGGTGGTGCAGGTGGAGCGTGAGATAAGCCCCGGCGATTACCTGCTGCCGCTGGACGACCACGAGCTGCCGGTGTACTTCCAGCCCCATGCTCCTGGCGCCCTGGTGGATGCCCGTATCATCGACTCTTCCCGTAAAACCCGTGCCCTGGGCAAGTTTGACGTGGTTGTCCTCAACAAAGGCGCCCGTGACGGTATCGACCCCGGCATGGTGCTTGATGCCCGCCGCGACGGGGCCACGGTACTGATGAAAGACAAGGTGGAGTACAAGGAAGACGCTTCGGTGTTTGACCGCTGGTTCTCCTCCAACAAGCCAAGCGAAGTGACAGTGGTGCAACCGTCTGAGGCCATTGGCCACATGATGGTGTTCCGCACCTTCGACAAGCTCAGCCTGGCGCTGATCCTCAAGGCCGAGAAACCCATTCGCGAGATGGACACCGCAACCAACCCGGAGTAACCCTCATGGACGACATCAGGCAGCAGTTGGCCTTATCTCTGCTGCCTGGTGTCAGGGCAACACAGTGGCGCCGGCTGGCCTTTTGGTCACCGGCGTTTTTGTTGGCGGCAAGTCCCGATGCGTTGGCACAAGCGGGCGTACCCGCAGGCTTTATCAAGAGTCGCCAGAGCCTAGACTGGGCCAAGGTCGACAGCATTCTGGCTTGGTTGGCGCAAAGCGAAGTTCGGCTCTTATTTCTGGGGGACGACGATTACCCGGCGTTATTGAGCGAAAGCCCCTGGCCGCCGGTCCGGCTTTTTGTCAGAGGAGATTGTGCGCTACTTGAGAGGCCGCAACTGGCGGTGGTGGGTAGCCGCAAACCCACCCCGGCCGGGCGCTCGGCTCTGGCGATCCTTGAACCCTTGCTTGGCAGCGGCCTTGCTATTACGTCCGGGCTGGCGCTGGGCATAGATGGCCTTGCTCATCAATTAGCGCTTAATGCCGGCGCACCGACCCTGGCAGTATTGGCCGGCGGGCTCGATTGCTGCTATCCCCGGCGCCATCAGGCCTTGTTCGAGCAAATTGCGGCCCAAGGAGCGCTCATCAGCGAAATGCCGCCGGGCACCGCCTCCATGGCGCCGCTGTTCCCGCAACGAAATCGCATTATTGCCGGTCTGAGTCTGGCAACCCTGGTAATTGAAGCCGGTATGCAGTCTGGGTCGCTTATCACCGCCAGGTTGGCGGGAGAAGCGGGGCGCGAGGTGCTGGCGGTGCCCGGTACGCCCTTTAATCCCCAGGCGGCCGGTTGCCTGCAACTGATCAAAGAAGGGGCAATCCTTGCCAGTGATGCACAAGATGTGATGCTGGCCCTAAAGAGCTGGCATTTGGGGCCGATCAAAGCAGTGGAAGCGTCGCGAGGATTGCCAGCGCATCCGGTTCTGGATAATGTAGGAGATGACACCACGCCGCTTGACGAGATCGTGGAACGGTCAAAACTGGCGGTGGAAGTCGTCCTCTCATATTTGCTCGACCTGGAGATGCAAGGCTTGGTGTGCCGTGTCCCGGGCGGGTATGTCCGACAGAGGAGGCAGTCGCATGTTTGATGTCCTCATGTATTTGTTTGAAAACTATGTCCATTCCGAAGTGGAAATCATGATGGACCACGAGCAGCTCACCGACGAGTTATCCCGGGCAGGCTTTCGCCATGAAGAGATCTTCAAGGCATTGGCTTGGCTGGAACGTCTGGCAGCGCTGCAGGAAAATGGCGAAAGACCTTTTCTGGTCAATGTGCCTCAGTACAGCATCCGTATCTACACCGACGAAGAAATGCTGCGCCTGGACGCCCAGTGCCGTGGTTTTTTGATGTTCTTGGAGCAGATCCAGGTGCTGAGTGGGGAAACCAGGGAAATGGCGATAGACCGTCTGATGGATCTGGAACAATCAGCCATCTCCCTTGAAGACCTCAAGTGGGTGGTGCTGATGGTGCTGTTTAACGTGCCAGGTCAGGAAAACGCCTACGCCAAGATGGAAAACCTGCTCTTTGAGGAACCGGGCGAGCTTCTACACTGACCCGTGCAGGCGCTGGCCGTGATCGGTGGGCTTCTGCCTTATCCATTTGGATAGCAGCCACTTCACGCCAGCACCGGTTGACAGTCCCTGATGAAGGGACAATTCGTCTCGCTGGCCTTCGGCATCTAGGTTGCTGAAGGTCAGCAAGTCACCCATCTTGCCCCTGAACCTGAAGTTCAGCCGGGGAAAGTCGGTTTCTCCCCCCGTAAAATCTTCGTTGAGATAAATCAGCACCGTGGTGGCCCGTTGCCCGCCGTCGGCCAGCAAATGCTGGGCGCCGCCCTGGCTTGGGTCGAAGGCATCGAAGTGGGGCCGAAACGCCTGGCCCGGCTGGTAATGCAGCACCCCTGTCCCCTCCTGGCATTGAGCCGGCAGGCCAACTGCCGCGGCTATCTGCCTTTCCAGCCAGATCACAAAAGGACAGGCCAGGCCGCTGCTGAAGGTCATCGAGGCATTGGTTCGTATTTGGTGAGTGAGGGATTTGCCGGTCTTAGGGTCCACTGTTTGTGCCGGCGCCAGCCAGGGGGCACAAATCCATTTCAGATAGGCGCAGGCCATGGGGCTGATAAAGCTCTCCATTAGCGCCATGCCGGCAGGCAGCTCTGTGTGGCTGGCAGTGACGGCCGGGTAGGGGGCATTGAGCTCCTGCTGGCGAAGTTGCACCAGCGGATGCTGGGCCGGACTCTTAGCCAGCCAGGTTGCCGGGTTATCAGTACCGTAGGAAAGCAGGTAACCCAGCAGTGGCAAAGCCTGGGGGTCCAACCCCTGCATCAGCTCGAGCGCTTGTTGCCTTTGGCCCCGGCAATCAAGAATAAGGGCGGCCAGCAGCTGCATTTCGGCGTTGTGGGTCGCCAGCAGCCGCTCAATAAGCTGCGCCTCGGGCCAATGTTCAAGGGCATAAGCGGTCTTGATGGTCACCGCTGGCGGCAATGCCACGCCGTGTTGATATCGGGCTGCCGCCTTTAAATCGGCGGCCACGAAAGGGGCGCAGCTCAGCAGCAAGGCCGCTTGGTGGCGGGCGGTACTGTCTCCGGCATCGGCCTTGGCGAGGATCTGGTTTAGAATGTGCGGTGGTACTGGGGCATTGATCATACGGATTGGCAACAAGGGCTACGACTGACGCTCAACCTTACCCCTGTGACCGCAATGTTAAAAGGTGGTGCATGTCCAAAATTGATCACAGTCTCTTTGACACCCACAGCCACGAGCGCGTGGATGAAGCTTGCCCCCAGTGTGGCCAGGCGCTGGTGATGCGCCATGTGGGCAAAAGCAGCTTCATTGGTTGTAGCGGCTATCCGGGGTGCGATTACACCCGGCCGGTCAAGGGCCATGAAAGCGCCGTGCTCAAAGTGCTCGACGAAGCGCCATGCCCGCAATGCGGTGCGCCGCTGGCAGTAAAGCAGGGTCGCTATGGCATGTTTATCGGGTGTAGCGCCTTCCCGGCCTGCCATTACATTGCCGAAGATCAGGACGAAAAAGACACCGGCACGCCCTGCCCCAGTTGCGGCGAAGGTGAGTTGCTGGAGCGGGTTAACCGTTTCGGTAAAACCTTTTACGCCTGTGACCGTTACCCCAAGTGCAAATATGTTCTCAACGATCCGCCGGTTCAAGAACCCTGCCCTGTTTGCGGTTGGGCGGTCATGGTGCGGCGTAGCCAAAAGGGGCGCGAGGTGCTGCGTTGCCCGGTGAAAGGTTGCGAGGGACAAAAATCGCTGCCCTGAGGCCATCTTGCATTCAACCCAGCCGGCAACGGGGCTAGAATGTGGCCAACGTTTATTACCTGCATCCCACCATGTACGACGCTGTTATAGAACATCTGCAAAATGGCGGCCTTATCGCCTATCCCACCGAAGCGGTGTTTGGCCTGGGTTGTGACCCGGACAACGAAGAGGCTGTCCGTGCCTTGCTGGCGCTTAAGGAGCGCGACCCGGCCAAGGGCCTTATCGTGGTGGCTGCCAGTTATTCCCACGCCCTCAAATACATCCGTGACAACGACATTCCCCAAGACCGGCGCTTTGCGGTGTTTTCCCGCTGGCCTGGCCCGGTTACCTGGGTGATGCCCGCTAAAAGCGACGTGCCGGATTGGCTTAAAGGCAAGCATGACAGCCTGGCGGTTAGGGTCAGCGACCACCCCCTGGTGCGCAGTCTTTGCGAGGCGTACGGCAAGCCCATCGTATCCACCAGCTGCAACAAGGCTGGCGAGCCGCCGCTGATGACCGCCGAGGCGGTACGCCAGCACTTTGGCGATGCGGTACTGGTGATTGAGGGCGACGTTGGCGGCCTTGAAAAGCCCACCCAGATCTTTGATGCCATTACCGGCCAGCAGTACAGGGACTAATATGAGCCACCCCCGCCTGGAAGAAGTAAAAGCCTTTTTGTTGGCGCTGCAAGACGATATCTGCGCCCAACTGGAAGCGGCCGACGGCCAAGGCAAGTTTGTGGAAGACGCCTGGCAAAGGCCGGGTGGCGGCGGTGGCCGTACCCGGGTACTGGCGGCCGGGGCCGTTATAGAGCAGGGCGGGGTCAACTTTTCCCATGTGTTTGGTGACAAGATGCCGGCGTCAGCCACGGCGCATCGCCCCGAGCTTGAAGGCCGCAGCTTTCATGCTCTTGGGGTTAGTTTGGTTATCCACCCCAAAAACCCCCATGTGCCCACCAGCCATGCCAATGTCCGCTTCTTCTTTGCCGAGAAGAAAGGGGAAGAGCCGGTGTGGTGGTTTGGCGGCGGGTTTGATCTCACTCCTTTCTACCCGGTGCTGGACGACGTCAAGCACTGGCACCAGGTGGCAAAGGAGCTGTCGTTGCCTTTTGGCGAAGATGTCTACCCGCGCTTTAAAACCTGGTGTGACGACTACTTCTATCTCAAACACCGGGGCGAAACCCGTGGTGTGGGTGGTTTGTTCTTTGACGATCTCAACCAATGGGATTTCGATACCTGCTTTGCCTACATGCAGGCGGTGGGCAAGGGCTATTGCCAGGCCTATGTGCCAATCATCAGCCGCCGCAAGGATACTCCCACCACCGAGGCCGAGCGCCAGTTCCAGCTTTACCGCCGTGGCCGCTATGTGGAATTCAATCTGGTGTGGGACAGAGGCACCCTCTTTGGCCTGCAAACTGGCGGCCGTACCGAGAGCATCCTGATGTCCATGCCGCCTCTGGCCCGCTGGGAATACAGCTACCAGCCGGAGCCCGGCAGCCGGGAGGCCGAGCTGCAAGATTATCTGCGCCCACGAGAGTGGTTGGCGGAATAAAAAAGCGGCCTTCGGGCCGCTTTTTTATTGGTTGATCATATGGGTCGCCAGGGGCGAGAAGGCGTTCAGCAACGACTTTTTCAGCGGCGGGTGCTTCACCTCGCGGTTCAGCGCTTCTTCCATGCAATACATCCATTGGTCGCGCAGAGTCTGGGTAACAGGGAAGGGCATATGCCTGGCCCTTAGCATGGGGTGGCCGTATTTTTGCTCAAAGAGGCCCGGGCCGCCCAACCAGCCACTTAAGAATTCAAAAAACCGCTGGCGAATGGAATCCATGGGCTGGGGGTGAATGGCCAGTAGCTCGGCGGCTTTGGGGTCGGTGGCCATAATGTCATAAAAGGTCTCGGCCAGCCGGCGCACCGCCGCCTCTCCGCCGAGCAGCTGATAAGGAGTGCGTTCAGGACTGGGGTGTGCTGATATGCTCATCTTCGACTTCAACCACTTCAACATAAGCGCTTCTATGGACCACTACACTGTGATTGGCAATCCGGTTGAGCACAGCCGTTCTCCCGCCATGCATGCCCGTTTTGCCGAATTGGCCGGCGATCATATCAGCTACGACCGTACCCTGGCACCTCTGGGCGGTTTCGCCGAGACCCTCAACACCCTGGTTGCTGGTGGCCTCAAAGGCGCCAATGTCACAGTTCCCTTTAAAGAAGAAGCCTTTACCTGGGCCAGCCGATTAACCCCAAGGGCTAAACTTGCTGGCGCGGTTAACACCTTGGCCCTGCAAGCTGATGGCAGTTGGCTGGGGGATAACACCGATGGCGTAGGCCTGGTGGCAGACCTTAAGCGCCTCGGCGCCGAGCTCGGCGGTAGCCGGATTTTGGTGTTGGGGGCTGGCGGCGCTACTCGCGGCATCCTCGGCCCTTTGCTGGACGAAGCCCCCCAAAGCCTGACCCTTGCTAATCGCACTCTTGGCAAGGCACAGGCGCTAGCCGAGATCTTCGCCATAGAGGTGGCCGCCATGGATGGGCTGGCGGGCCGGCATTTTGACATTATCCTCAACGCCACTGCCGCCTCATTAACAGAGGAATTGCCTCCGGTATCCCCTGGTATCTTTGCAGGCGCCAGCCTGGCCTATGATCTGGTGTACAAACCCGGCGGCACGGCCTTTGAGCGCTGGGCTTTGGATAACGGCTGCAAGAACAGCAGTGATGGTCTTGGCATGCTGGTGGCCCAGGGGGCAGAAAGCTTCAGGTTATGGCGAGGCATCGAGCCTGACTGGCAGCAGGTATTGGTACAGATGAAGGAGGGGGCATGAACCAGGCCATCCAGTTTCTCGAAAGCGCGGTCTTTGACGAGGCCAGCGGCAGCATCCGCCTCGATGCCACTTTGAACGGCTGGCGCATTCCCTGTTTCTTCCATGCCAGCTGGTTTGACGAGCCACAACTGCTTGCCGCCCAGGCTGAGAATCTCATCGCCCGTGAGCAGCTGCGCATGGAAGAAGTCATAGAAGAAGCCATCGCCGCAGAAGCCCTGGATGTCCAGGGCGAACTGCATTTCGATTAAGCCAGGTATTCGTTCTTGAGCCGCACGTAGTTGTCGGCAGAGACAGACAAGAAAGCGCGTTCACCTTCATTAAGGGCGCGCACCTGCTTTACCGGTGAGCCGACATAAAGGTAGCCCGAGGCCAAATGCTTGCCCGGCGGCACCAGGCTACCGGCACCGATGATGACATCGTCTTCTACTATTACCCCGTCCATCACGATAGCGCCCATGCCCACCAGAATGCGGTTACCCAGTTGGCAGCCATGGAGCATGCATTTATGTCCCACCGTCACATCGTCACCGATGATAAGCGGGTAACCCTCTGGCACTTCCTTATGTTTGCGGGTCACGTGCAGTACGGTGCCGTCCTGCACATTGGAGCGCTCACCGATGCGGATATGGTTCACATCCCCCCTGGCGGCCACCAAAGGCCAGATGGAACTGTCCTTACCGACCACAATATCGCCAACCAGCACACAGCTACCGTGTACATAAGTCCCATCGCCCAAGGCAGGCAGGACACCTTTATAGCTTTCAAGGCTCATTCGAGGCCCCTTTCGTCTAATAAACCAACGTTTCTTGCGCCTTTCGTTTAATAAAACAGCGGTTGAAAGAAAACTTTCAAATACCCCTTGCAGGCCGGCGCGCCATCCCTATAATGCCACTTCACCGACGGGACGCCAGCGCTGAAGCGAGCAGAACGAAGGGTAAAAAGTTAAGTGATAACAACATGTTAACTTAACTTTTTGCGATTCAAGGTGTTGACTTTGAATCTGAGAGGTGTAGAATGCGCCTCCTCGCTTGAGAAAGCGACGCTCTTTAACAATTGAATCCAAGTAATCTGTGTGGGCACTCACAGTTGGGTAGACTCAAAAAA